>NZ_JBFODA010000026.1:0-23020 GCF_040908055.1 Aeromonas sp. R7-4 | reverse complement strand
GCTACACGGCTGCCCATCCCCGGGACCCACACTATATGCATGACTTCATTCAGTGGTTCAACCCCTTGTCACCCTTGATCAGGCCAGGATTGCGCGACGGGGTGTCGGCAAGCGGGGTCAGGTCATCAGGATCGGGCTCGTCCGCAGCCATGTGCTGGCGAAGGGTGAGCAGGGCGGCGTCGAAGTCGAACTCCTTCAACTGCCTGGCCAGGGTCTCGCTTCGAGTGCCCAGCATGAGCCGCAGGGGGGCGGCGTATTGCTCGTACAGGGGGATCACCGCGGTGTCGCTCTGCACCAGCAGCGCCTCCATCTGGCGAAGCAGCTGGCGGCGCCACGGGTTGCCGAGGGGCACCAGATCCGTGGCCGTGGCCGCCTCTTCATTCCCCAGCCGTTCGTGCAGGGCGGCAAGCCATCTGTCGATGGTCGACATCAGTTCGGCCGGCGGGGGGGTACCGGCGGCGATCTCCTGCTCCAGCTGCAGGCAGTGCTGCGCCAGCTCCACCGCCCCCAGGGTGCTGGCCACGCCGCGCAGGGTGTGAACCAGGCGGGAGGCGGCGGTCTGGTCCCCGGTCTGCAGATGCTGGCTCAGCAGGACCATGTCCTGATCGTGCTCGCTGGCGAAGTAGCGCAGCAGGGAGAGGTACTTCTCCTGATTGCCCTTGAGCACTGCCAGCCCCTGCTGCAGATCCAGCCCGGAGAGTCCCAGCAGGGGGGAGAGGGGGCCCGTTTCTATGCCCGGATCATGCTCCTCATGGCGGAGCCCGGCCACTTTGCCGTCGGGCAGCCACCGCTGCAGGGCCTCAAACAGCTTGGCGGGGGTGGCGGGTTTGGGGATGAAGTCGTTCATGCCGGCCGATTCGCTCGCCTTCCTGTCCTCCTCGAAGGCGCTGGCCGTCAGGGCCAGGATGGGAACCTGCTCCCAGCCGGGCAGCGCCCGGATGGCTCGGGTGGCGCTGTAACCGTCCATCAGCGGCATCTGTATGTCCATCAGGATGAGATCGAAGGAGTGCTGCCTGACACGCTCCAGCGCCTCCTGGCCATTGACGGCGGTCTCGATGACGAGGCCACTGTTGCACAGCAGCTCCAGCACCACCTCGCGGTTGATGGCGTTGTCCTCCACCAGCAATACCCTGGCATGGCCCGGGAAATAGCGCGTCTGCTCCACCTGTTCGAGCAGCGGCGATGGCTGCACCTCCTCCCTGGCCTTGAACAGACGGGCGGTAAACCAGAAGCAGCTCCCCTTGCCCGGGGTGCTGGTGACGCCGACTTCTCCCCCCATCAGGGCCGCGATCCGGCTGGTGATCGCCAGGCCCAGGCCGGTGCCGCCATATTTGCGGGTGGTGGAGACATCGGCCTGCTCGAACGCCTGGAACAGCTTCTCGCGCTGCTCTGGGGTGATGCCGATGCCGGTGTCCTCCACCTCGAAACGCAGCAGATAGCCGGTGGTGAGCGGGCGGGTGACCCGGACCCTGAGGGTGACCGAGCCCTGTTCGGTGAACTTGATGGCGTTGGTCGCGTAGTTGAGCAGCGCCTGGCGCAGCCGGGTGATGTCACCGTGGACCCAGGCCGGGGCATCCCCGATGTCGATCACGATGGCGAGCCCCTTGGCACGGGCCTGCTCGCTCATCAGGGCGCTGACGTTGTCCAGCATGGCGGTGAGGGAGAAGTCGGTCAGCTCCAGCGCCATCTTGCCCGCATCGATCTTGGAGAGGTC
The DNA here is from genome assembly GCF_040908055.1 of Aeromonas sp. R7-4. Lineage (NCBI taxonomy): Bacteria > Pseudomonadati > Pseudomonadota > Gammaproteobacteria > Aeromonadales > Aeromonadaceae > Aeromonas > Aeromonas sp. R7-4. Next base: position 21,306 of record NZ_JBFODA010000026.1, on the reverse strand, counting down.
CAGGATGTCGTTGATGATGCTCAGCAGATGCTGGGCGGCGTTGTCTATCTTCTCCAGCCGCTCGTGCTGGATGCGATCCGGCGTGTCGCGCTTGAGCAGATAGGTGAGCCCCAGGATGGCGTTCATGGGGGTGCGGATCTCGTGGCTCATGTTGGCCAGGAAGGCACTCTTGGCGTGATTGGCGCTCTCGGCGCGCTGGTGGGCCAGGGCCAGCTGCAGGGTGCGCTCGTTGACCATCTCCTCCAGATGGTAGCGATACTGGTCCAGCTCCTCGCCGAGCTGCTTCTTCTCGGTGATGTCGGCCTGCACGGTCACATAGTGGGTGATCTCGCCGTTCTCCTGGCGGATGGGGGAGACGGTGGCCAGCACCTGGTAGTGGGCACCATCCTTGCGCCGGTTGATGAACTCCCCGTGCCAGCGCTGGCCGTGGTGGACGGCATCCCAGAGCGCGACATAGGTGGCATTCGGGGTGAGACCGGAGCGCAGCAGGGAGGGCGTCTGGCCGATCACCTCGCTCTTCTGGTAGCCGCTGGCGGCGAGGAAGGCGGCGTTGACGTACTCGATGCGTGACCGGGTGTCCGTGATGAAGACGCCGTCCGGGCTCTGCTCCAGGGCCAGGGACAACTGGCGCAGCTGCTGTTCGGCCAGCTTGCGCTCCGTGATGTCCAGATGGATGCCAAGGAGGCGGACAGGGCGCTGCTGGGCATCCCGGTAGACGCTCCCCTTGCTCGCCAGCCAGCGCACGTTGCCGTCCGGCAGCAGGATGCGGAACTCGATCTCGACCGGAGCCCCGCTCACCGCCCGTTCGGCCAGCAACTGCTCGATGCGGAGCCTGTCATCGGGATGCTGGCAGGCCTGCCAGGCGGCGAAATCACCCAGGTCCTGGGCGCTGCGGCCATAGAGGCGGGCACATTCGGGCGAGAAGAAGAGACGGTTGCTGACCATGTCCCACTCCCAGATCCCCACGTGGGCCCCTTCCTGAGCCATCAACAGCCGCTGCTCGCTTTCACGCAGGGCGCTGCTGATGGTCTCGGCACGCACCCGGGCGCTGATGGCGTCGTCCATCAGGTTCAGTGCCGCGAGGCGGGCGCGGCGCTGGGTATCGAGTGCAGCCTGTTGATTGTGCAGCAGTCGCTGCTCGGCCAGCTTGCGCTCCGTGATGTCCTGCACTGTCCCATAGAGCTCGATGGTGGTGCCGTCAGGCGCTGTCAGGGCCGCGCCACGGGCGATGACCCAGGCGGATTCCCCCTGCTCGTTGATGATCTCGGCATCGCACTCGTAGGGTTGCCCGTCCCGTCGGCAGCGCTCGACGGCCTGGGCGACGGCGTGCCACCCCTCCTGGGTGAAGTACTTTCTCACCTCGGGATAGACGGCGGGGGGCAGGGCGGGATCGCGGCCATAGATGCGATAGATCTCCGGCGACCAGAAGTGGCTGTCGTCGGCAATGCGCCAGCGCCAGTTGCCAATCTTGGCCAGCCGCTGGGACTCGCGCAGTATGGCCTCGTTGCGGCGCAGGGCCTCCTCGGTCTCCTTGTTCTGCCGATTGTCCTCGATGATGGAGATGAAGTAGTCGGGTTCTTCGTCGAGGTTCCTTACCAGGGCCACCGTCAGGGTCGTCCAGATGGTCTCTCCCCCCTTGTGCAGGTAGCGCTTTTGCAGGGTGTAGTGGGGGATTTCCCCCGCCAGCACCCGGGCGACATGGGTCTCATCGATGAAGAGATCGTCCGGGTGGGTCAGCTGCTGGAACGTCATCTCGGTGAGCTCGTCGGCCCGGTAGCCCAGCATGTCGCACAAGCGCTGGTTGACCCGCAGCCAGTGACCATCGGGGGAGACCAGGGCGATGCCGACCGCCGCCTGCTCGAAGGTGGCCTGGAAGCGGTTCTCGCTCTGCTGCAGGCGGGACTGGGTGTTCATCAGCTCCTGCCAGTGCAGGATCTCCCGGGCCCGGGCGCTGTGGATGGCGGCACTGAGCAGGCTGACGAGGAGGCCGTTGGCGATGAGGAGCCCCCACTGCACCAGATCCTGGCCCGCCGTAATGCGCAGCTCATTGACGGGGGGCAGCATGAAATAGGTGGTGACCAGGGCGCTGACCAGGGTGCAGAGCAGGCCAGGCAGCAGGCCTCCCAGCAGGGCGCAGATGATGATGGGCAGCATGAAGAGCACCAGCAGCGGGCGCTCGCCGAAGGCGATGGGCAGCTGGATCCGGATCTGCAGCATCAGCAGGGGAAGCAGCACCGCCAGCAGGCAGACACCCCAGCGTTGGGTAGAGGGGCGAACATGCCAGAGTTGCGACCAGCTCATGATGGGAGATCCTCCGGTGGCATGGGAGCCTGGGGGTAGGGAGGCGGCAGCCCGAGCTGGCGCGAGAGCCCGTTGATCTGGTGCTTGAGCGCCAGCATGGCGAGCTCCCTGTCCACCATCACCTTGTTGAAACGCTCCAGCTCATGGTTCTGCTGGCGCAGCTCGTCGGCCTGGTGGGTCAGGGCCTGTTCGACCTGCTCCCGCTCGGTGACGTCGAGCAGGAGCCCGATCACCGCGGGCTGGCCGCGATAATCGACGCGCCGCCCGTAGAGCTCGACCTCCAGGGCCTCCCCCTGCCGGTGCTGGGCGCTGAAACGGGTGTGGATTTCGCTGTCATCCTGCTCGCACGCCTGTATCAGTTCGGCCACCCTGGCGCTGTCCTTGGGGGCGGCGAGGGCGTGCAGGCTGCCAACGCCGAGCAAGGCACCGGGTGAATCATAGCCAAACAGCTGGGCAAAGCAGGGATTGATGTAGCAGAGACGCCCCTGCTGGATGATGTAGATGCCGGCGAGGGACTGCTCTACCAGGGCGCGAAACAGCCCCTCCCGCTCGCGCAAGTCGGCATCTGCCCGCTTGGCGTCCGTGATGTCGCGGGAGATGCCGAAGATGCCGATCACCCGGCCATCGCTGTCTTGCAGCGGCCCCTTGGTGGCGAGGAAGACGCGATCCCCTGAGGGCAGGGTCAGGTACTCCTCCTCGGTCTGCACCCGGTTGCGTTCAATCACCTGGCGGCCGGCGGCCATCAGCATCCGGGCCTGCTGCGGGGGAAAGATGGCCATGTCGTCCTGGCCCAGCATCTCGGCGGCGGATTTGCCGACGAACCGGCTGGCGGCGCGATTGAACAGGATGTACTTGCCCTCCCTGTCCTTGGCAAAGATGGCATCTTCCGAACTGTCGGCGATGGCGGAGAGCAGCTGCAGCGCCTCCAGCCGCTGGGACTGGGAGTGGTGGAGCTGCTCGGCCATCTGCAGCCGGGTGTGCTGGCGCAGCAGGATGACGCCGGCGTTGGTGATGAAGAGCACCAGCAGGCCGATGAGGCCGATCCAGATGCTCTCCTTGAAGGTGGCCTGATAGAGCTCGGCCTTGTCTATCTTGGCCAGCAGATACCAGTCCGTGTTCATCACAGGGTAGACGACGCCAAATACCTCGGTGTCCCGATAATCCTTGCCGGAGAGCACCCGGGATTCGCCCTGACCGGCGTAGAGACGCAGGTACTGGGCGGCCAGCAGGGTCTGGTGGGTGAGGGGGTAGTGCAGGGTGAGGGCCGCGTCATCGGGGCGATAACGCAGGCCACTCAGATAACGCACCTGATCCCCCTGCTGGCGAAACAGCATGGCTTCGCCACTGCTGTCGGGAATGGGCCAGGTGCGAAGGATCCGATCGGCCCAGTCAGTGCCGATGATCTGCAGCGCGATCACGGGGGAAGCCTTGCCCGGGGTGTTCAGGGCGGCCAGAAAATCCAGCCTGGATTGTCCCCGCTCATCGAGGTAGGGGCCCACCCTGAGCACCTTGCCTGCTTCCACCCGGGCCAGGGCATCCTGCAGGGTAGTATTCATGGTGCCGGCCCCCGGGGTGTGCCACAGGGTCTGGGCGGTTGGACCAAACACGGCGGCCCCCTGGAATCCTCGCAGTGAGATGAAGTCCAGCAGCTGTGTCTGCCACTGCGCCTGTTCATGGGATGATGCGGCCGCCAGCCCATCCCGATGCAGGGCGTCATAGCGCGGACTCTCGATGATCTGGCGGACATCCTGCTCGCGGTTGTCGAGCCATTCGGTGATGCGCCTGCTCTTGAGATCGGCGATGGCTTCGAGGCGGGCGACCTCCTTGCTCCGGGTCAGCTCGATGTTCTGGGCGATGGCCATGCCGGTCAGCGCCAGGATGAGCCCGTTGAGCAGCACGAAGGGGAGCCACTGACGCCGGGTCACGCCGGGGGTGACCAGGGCCTGGTCGGTGCGACGGCGCAGCATGGCATAGAGCATGAGCGCTGTGATGAGAATGAAGAGCCAGCCCTTGATGGTGCTGGCGAGGGCGAACTGGGCCGGGGTGCTGAACAGCCACTCCACCGCCTTGTCGGAGAGCAGGATCCACAGGCTCGCCACGGCGGCATAGGTGAGCACCACGTTGAGCACGTGGGCCCGGGTCAGCGGAGGCCGTTCAGCCATGCGCGACCTCGCCGTCATCCCGGTAGCGCTCGGCGATGCTCACGAACTCCTCGAAGTGACGGTCGAAGGCCGCCACCACGTCCGGATCGAAGTGCTGGCCGCTGCCGGAGAGAATGAGGGCGCGCGCCTCCTCATAGGGCATGGCCGGTTTGTAGACCCGGGCACAGATGAGGGCGTCAAACACGTCGGCCAGCGCCATCAGACGGGCAGAGAGGGGGATGGCGTCCCCCTGCAGGGCATCCGGGTAGCCGCTGCCGTCCCACTTCTCGTGGTGCCAGTGGGCGATCTCCTTGGCCAGGGTCAGGAAGGCCAGGGGTTGCTCCATGTCCTGCTCGGCCTGCTCGATGGCGTCGCTGCCGAGCTTGGCGTGGGTGCGCATGATCTGCCACTCCTCCGGGGTCAGCTTGCCCGGTTTGAGCAGGATGTGGTCGGGAATGCCCACCTTGCCGATGTCGTGCAGGGGGGCCGAGCGGCTCAGCAGATCGATGTAGCCCGGGGTCAGGGTATGGACGAAACGGGGGTGATCAGCCAGGGCGCTGGCCAGCAGGTGCACGTACCCCTGGGTGCGAAGGATATGGTTGCCGGTCTCGGGATCGCGGATCTCCGCCAGGTGGGCGAGGGCGCGGATGGCCACCTGCTGGATCAGGTCGTTTTCGGCCATCCGCCTGGCCACCTCGGCTTCCAGGGCCGCATTCTGGTTCTGCAGGCCGTCGCGGGCCTGCTTGGCTTCCAGCTGGGTGCGCACCCTGGCCTGAACGATGATGGGCTTGATGGGCTTGGTGATGTAGTCGACGGCGCCAAGGGAGAGACCGTACTCCTCGCTCTGGGGATCGGCGAGGGCGGTGAGCAGGACCACGGGGGTGGTGCTGCCACCCGGGGACTGGCGCAGTTGTCTGAGCACCTCATAACCGTCCATGCCCGGCATCATGACGTCCAGCAGGATGAGATCCGGCTGGGTGTCGCTGCCGACGATGCGCAGGCACTTCTCTCCGCTTTGGGCGGCCAGCACGCGGTAGTGAGGGGAGAGCAGTTCGGTCAGTACCATCAGATTTTCGGGCGAGTCGTCGACAATCAGGATGGTGGCGCTGTGAGGTGTCAACATATGTCTTCCATGACGCTGTCCCTATGGGGTCGAGTATAGAGCCAATTGCTGCCAAATCATAAGGTTCGCACACATCGGGGAAGAGAGGCCCGCCCGTATGGGCAGGCTCTCCCGGTTCACGGGGTCGTGGTGCCCTGGCCCCAGCACAGGATAGCGTCTCTTACGTCGAACTTGCCCTCCAGCAGGGCGCGACCGAGGATGATCCCCTTGACCCCCGAGTCCTTGAGCGCCTCGATGTCGGCCAGGCCGCCGATGCCGCCTGAGGCCTGAAAGCCGACGCTCGGGTAGCGGGCACAGAGATCCCGGTAGAGCGCGACATTGGTACCGGCCAGGGTACCGTCCCGGCTGATGTCGGTGCAGAGCACGTGCTTGAGCCCGGCGGGGAGAAAGCGCTCGATCAGGGCTTCGATGGTGACACCGCTGTTCTCCTGCCAGCCCGCCACCGCAATGTGGCGATTGCCCTCCTCATCGATGTTGACGTCCAGGGCCAGCACGATGCGCTCGGGGCCGTATTTCTCCATCCAGCTGGCCACCAGCTCCGGAGACTTGACGGCGGTGGAGCCGATAACGACCCGATTGGCGCCTGCCGCCAGCAGATCGGCCACGTCCTGCTCGGTGCGCACGCCGCCGCCGACCTGCACCGGGGCGTCGGTGGCCGACAGCAGCCGGGTGATCAGGGACAGCTGGCGCGCTTTGGCATCCTTGGCACCGTCCAGATCCACCAGGTGCAATTGCCCCGCCCCCTGGGCGACGTATTCATCGAAGCGGGCCTGGGGGCTGCTGCTGTAGGCGGTCTTCTGGTCGTAGTCCCCCTGATAGAGTCGAACCACCTGACCGTTAATCAAATCAATGGCGGGAATGATCATCCTTGTCACAGCTCCAGAAAGTTTTGCAGTAAACGGGCGCCGGCCGCACCGGATCGCTCCGGGTGGAATTGGGCGCCAAAGAAATTGTCGCGGCCCACGATGGCGGTAAAGGGTCGGCCATAGTCGCAGGTGGCCAGGGTCGCCTCGGTCACCTCCAGCGCATAGGAGTGCACGAAGTAGAAGTAGCTGCCGCTGTGGATCCCCTTCAGCAGCGGGTGGGTCTCGTCGTGGGTGATCTGGTTCCAGCCCATGTGGGGCAGGCGCAGATCGCCCACCTCCATCAGCCGGATCTTGCCCGGCACTATGCCGAGGCAGTCGATCTCGCCGCATCCCTGATCCGCTGTGTTCATGCTCTCTTCGGAGGCCTGCGCCAGCATCTGCATGCCGAGGCAAAAGCCCAGCAGCGGCTGTTTGGCGGCGCGAATAAGGGGCACCAGCCCGCGTTCGTTCAAGTTCTTCATGGCGGCCACCGCGGTGCCGACCCCGGGCAGGATCAGCTTGTCGGCCTGCTCGATGTCGACGGCCTTGCTGGAGACCAGGGGCTGCACGCCCAGGCGCTCGAACGCCATCCTGACCGAGGCCAGGTTCGCGCAGCCGGTGTCGATGATGACCAGCTTCTGGTTTGCCATCACAGCACCCCCTTGCTGGAGGGGAGTTCGCTCCCTTCCACCCGGATTGCCTGGCGCAGGGCGCGGCCGAAGCCCTTGAACAGCGCCTCCACCTGGTGGTGGGTGTTGCCGCTGCCGACCTTCATCTGCAGGGTGATGGCCATGGCGTCCGAGAGCGAGCGGAAGAAGTGGGGCACCATCTCGGTGGCCATCTCGCCCACGCTGTCGCGGCCAAAGCCGCTCGGGCAGTCGAACACGAAGTAGGGGCGACCGCTGAGATCCAGGGCCGTGGCCACATCCAGTTCGGTCAGGGAGGGGGCCTGCTCGTTGCCGCTCGTGGCTGCTGCCGGACGGGGACGGCCGTCGATCACCGCCTGCACCTCGTCCATCGCCAGCACGAAGCCGAAGCGGCCGATGCCGCGCTTGTTGCCAAGGGCCTGGCGCAGGGCCTGGCCCAGCGCCAGCCCGACGTCTTCCACCGTGTGGTGATCGTCGATGTGCAGATCGCCGCTCACCTTGAGCCTGAGGCGAAAGCCCGCGTGGGTCGCTATCTGATCCAGCATGTGATCGAAGAAGCCGATGCCGGTGGCGATCTGGTTGCCGCCGCTCTTGTCGAGATCCACCGCCACCTGGATGCGGGTCTCCTTGGTGTAGCGCTCCACCTCGGCGGTGCGCCCCTTGGAGAGCAACTGATCACGGATGGCGAGCCAGCCACTCTCCTGCGGGTGGTAGCGGATGCCACGGATACCCATGTTCTCGGCGAGCTGCAGGTCGGTCTGGCGATCGCCAATGACGAAGGAGTTGGCGAAGTCGATGCGACCCGAGGCCAGGTACTCCTTCACCAGGCCCAGGTTGGGCTTGCGGCAGCTGCAACCGTCGGTGGGGAAGTGGGGGCAGATCAGCACCTGCTCCCAGGTGACGCCCTGGGATTCGAACAGGTGCATCATCAGATCGTGGGGGGGCTGGAAGTTCTCCAGCGGCAGGCTGGCGGTGCCCAGCCCATCCTGGTTGGTCACCATCACCAGCACGTAGCCGGCGGCCTGGAGTTCTCGCAGCACAGGGATCACCATGGGCTCGAAGCGCAGCTTGGCGAGGCTGTCCACCTGCTTGTCGGTGACCGGCTCCTCGATCAGGGTGCCGTCACGGTCGATAAACAAAAACGGGGTCTTCATCTCTTCTACATCCTTATACGCTGGCGGCAGACGGGGTGGTGGCGGCAACATCGCGCAGCACCTGGAGCACGGCATCCATTTCGCCCTGATAGCCGATGGTGATGCGGATGCTGTTGTCGAGCCCCGGCTTGCTGGAAAAATCTCGCAGTATGATGCCGGCGGCCTTCATGGCGGCGAACACGGCGGCCCCGTCATTGAAGCGCACCAGCACGAAGTTGCCCTTGTCCTCGAACACTTCCTTGACGCAGGGCAGACGGAGCAGTTCGGCCTTGATGATCGCTTTTTGCTTGTTGAGCTCCTGCACCCGATCCTGCATCAATTCCAGCCCCATGGGGGAGAGCGCCTGGCTTGCTATCTGGGCGATGGGATCGGGAATGGGGTAGGGGGCGATCACCTTGGCCAGCATGGCGATGACCTCGGGATCCCCCAGGGTGAAGCCGCAGCGGATCCCCGCCAGGGCGAAGGCCTTGGAGAGGGTGCGGGTCACCACCAGGTTGGGGTATTGGGCGAGCAGGTCCACCACACTCGCCTCCGGACAGAACTCGATATAGGCCTCGTCCACGACGATGATGGCGCGCTCCCGGGCCTTCTCCAGCAGGGCGATGAGCCCCTTGCGGCCCACCAGATCCCCGGTGGGGTTGTTGGGGGAGCAGAGAAACACCAGCTTCACGTCCGACAGCCGATCGGCGATGGCGGGCCAGTCGGGTTGACGGCTCGCGGTGAGCGGCTGCTCCACGATGCCGACGCCGCAGGTCTCGGCGCTGATGGCGTACATGCCGTAGGTGGGCGGACAGATGAGGATCTGATCCTCCCCCGCCTCGCAGAAGGTGCGGATCAAGAGCTCGATGGCCTCGTCGGCCCCGCGGCTCACCAGCACCCGATCCGGGGTCACCCCGGCGTAGGCGGCGTAACCGTTCACCACCTCGGCCGGCTGGCACTCGGGGTAGCGGTTGAGGCGGCTGCCCTCGACGGTGAAGGGGTAGGCCAGCGGCGCCTCGTTGGCGTTGAGCCAGACGTGGCCCTTGCCACCGATGCGGCGGGCGGACTGGTAGGGGGTGAGGGCCCGCACCACGCGGCGAGCCAGGTTGGCGATGCTCATGATAAATCCTTTTGCAGTGCGTTCAGTCTGAGGGTAACGGCATTCTTGTGGGCATCGAGCCCTTCCGCCTCGGCGATGCGCTGGACGATGGGGCCCAGGCCGCGGATCCCTTCCGCACTCAGCTCCTGCACCGTGTAGCGGCGCTGATAGTCGGCGAGCCCCAGGCTCGAGCAGGTGCGGGCATAGCCGTAGGTGGGCAGGGTGTGGTTGGTGCCGCTGGCGTAATCGCCGACCGACTCCGGGGTCCATGCGCCGAGGAAGATGGAGCCGGCGTTCTCGAGCTTGTCCAGCAGCGCCCTCGGCGCCTCGGTCTGCACGATAAGGTGCTCGGGGGCATAGGCGTTGGAGATGGCGCAGGCCTCGTCCAGGTTGTCGCAGAGGATCACCAGGCTGGCGTCCAGCGCCTTGGCGGCAATGTCGCGGCGGCTGAGCTGCGCCAGCTGCGCCTTGAGCTCGTCGCTGATGGCATCGGCCAGGCGCGGTGAGGTGGTCACCAGCACCACCTGGCTGTCGGGGCCGTGCTCGGCCTGGGAGAGCAGGTCGGCCGCCACGAAGGCCGGGTTGGCACTGTCGTCGGCGATCACCAGCACCTCGGAGGGGCCGGCGGGCATGTCGATGGCGGCGCCGCGCCAGTCGCGGGAGACCTGGCCCTTGGCCTCGGTCACGTAGGCGTTGCCCGGGCCGAAGATCTTGTCCACCTTGGGGATCGTCTGCGTGCCATAGGCCATGGCGGCGATGGCCTGGGCACCGCCGATGGCGAACACCTGGCGCACGCCGCAGGCGCGGGCGGCGAACAGGATCTCGTCGCTGGCCGGCGACGGGGTGCAGAGCACCACCTCGCGGCAGCCGGCTAGGCTTGCCGGAATGGCCAGCATCATCACGGTGGAGGGGAGCGGGGCGCTGCCCCCCGGCACATAGAGGCCGACCCGGCCGATGGGCTGGGTGCGCAGCTCGCACAGGACGCCGGGCTGGGTCTCGACCCGCACGACGGGCTGCACCTGGGCGGCGTGGAAGGTGCGGATATTGGCGATGGCGGCCAGGATGGCGTCCTTGATGTCGTCATCCAGTCGGGCACAGGCGGCGTCTATCTCGGCCTCGCTTACCCGCAACTGCTCGCGGGGGGCGCGCTCGAAGCGCTGGCTCAGCTCGCGCAGCGCCTCGTCACCGCGGGCCCGTACGGAGGCGATGATCTCCCGCACCACGGCGCCGATGTCGGCCTCGTCGCCGAGGGCGGGGCGGGTCAGCACCTCGGCCTGCCGGGCGGGGGAGAGACTCTTCCAGATCAGGGTCTGCATGATGTTGCTTCCTTATTCCATCATCTTTTCGATGGGCAGCACCAGGATGGAGCTGGCCCCCAGGGCCTTGAGCTGCTCCATGGTCTCCCAGAACAGGGTTTCGCTGGAGACGACGTGCAGCGCCACCTGATTGGTCTCGCCGGCGAGCTGCATGATGGTGGGGCGCTCTGCGCCGGGTAGCAGGGAGGTGATGGCGTCGAGCTTGTCTTTCGGGGCGTGCAGCATGATGTACTTGCTCTCGCGGGCCTGCTGCATCCCCTGGATGCGGGGCAGCAGCTTGTCGATGAGCCTCTGCTTGGCGTCGTTCAGGGGGTTGGGAGCCTGCACCAGCACCGCCTTGGAGCGGTAGATCACCTCGACCTCTTTCAGGCCGTTGGCCTCCAGGGTCGCGCCGGTGGAGACCAGATCGCAGATGGCATCGGCCAGGCCCGCGCGCGGCGCCACTTCCACCGAGCCCCCCAGCATCACGCTCTTGAAGCCCAGGCCCTGCTCGTCGAAGAAGCGCTTGAGCAGCCCGGGGTAGGAGGTGGCGATGCGCTTGCCGGCGAGGCTCGCAGGGCCTTGGTAGTCCACGTCGTCCGGCACGGCCAGAGAGAGGCGGCAGCCGCCAAAATCGAGCTGCTTAAGGGTCTTGACCTCGGCTGGCAGTCCCTGGGCGGCGCGGATGAGCTGCACCTCTTCCAGCACGTTCTCGCCGATGATGCCGAGGTCGACCACCCCTTCCATCACCAGACCCGGGATGTCGTCATCGCGCACCCGCAGGATGTCGATGGGCATGTTCTCCACATGGGCGATGAGGCGCTGCTCCCGCAGGTTGATCTTGAGGCCGCAGCTCTTGAACAGGGCCTGGGAGTCCTGGCTCAGGCGGCCGGACTTTTGCATGGCGATGCGCAGACGTTGTGTTTCCATTGCTCGATTTTCCTTCTAGTCAAAAACGAAAAAACCCTCGGAAGTGGGTGCTTCCGAGGGTTTATGAATCTTGCGGTCCTTTTGGAAGTCACCAGTTAAGTGTCTTCCAGCAGTCAACCTCCTGAAAGACTATTCGGGATGATGATGGTGGTGATGAGTCTTCAGGGTGGTGAACTTCATGATGTAATCAATCCTTTACAAATCAGATGTCGTTGTTGACGCCCGATTTAAACTACCTGCCTTGACGGAAAAAGCAACCGAAAAATGTGATCCGGACGATTTAAGTTGAGAAAACGGTTTTCTGGTCGATAACTAAACGATGAAGAGCCAGAGGAGGCGACATCATGCCCAGCCAGGATCTGTTATTCCCCATCTTGCCCCGCGCACCCTCGACGCCGAGCCCCGACGACATCAAGCGGGAGGTGACCCAGATCAGCCAGAAGCATCAACTGCGCAAGATAGGCACCGAGAATGGCGGCGGTGGCGGCCAGCCGCGCCAGCAGGGGTATCATCCGGAGCGGCGTGATCAGCCGAAGGTGCAGGAAGATGATCACAAGCCGGACCCCGATCACCAGATCGATCTCTTCGTCTGAACGTATTATCAGTCCCGCTTTCGCCGCGCTTTTGGCATAATGCCCGCTTTTGCTGCGGGACACGCCTTTGACCATCCAGACCCTGTTCAAGCCAGACGGCCCTCTGGCCCGCCACATCGATGGCTTCAAGGCCCGCGCGCCGCAACTGGAGATGGCCGAGGCGGTGGCGCGCGCCATCCGGCACGGTGGTCGCCTGCTGGTGGAGGCGGGCACGGGCACCGGCAAGACCTACGCCTATCTGGTGCCGGCGCTGGAGTCCGGCAAGCGGATCGTCATCAGCACGGGCTCCAAGAACCTGCAGGAGCAGCTCTTCTACCGGGATCTCCCCACCATCACGGGGGCGCTCGACTACACGCGGCCTGTGGCCCTGCTCAAGGGGCGCAGCAACTACCTGTGCATCGAGCGGATGAACCGCCTGCTCGCCGAATCCCACCTGCAAAAGCCCGACGTGCTCAATGATCTGGTCAAGGTGAAGTCCTGGTCCACCACCACGGACAATGGCGATGTGGGGGACATTCCGGGGCTGCAGGAGAATGCCGAGATCCTCCCCCATGTCACCAGCACCAACGAGAACTGCCTGGGCCGCGACTGTCCCTACTATGACGACTGCCACCTGGTGGTGGCCCGCCGCCGCGCCATGGAGGCCCAGGTGGTGGTGATCAACCATCACCTCTTCTTCGCCGACATGGCGGTGAAAGACACCGGTTTTGGCGAGCTGGTGCCCGAGGCGCAGGTCTATGTGTTCGACGAGGCGCACCAGCTGCCCGAGATCGCCAGCAACTACTTCGGCAAGTCGGTGGGCAGCCGCACCATCCAGGATCTGGCCCAGGACATCCAGTTGGCTTATCGGGCCGAGGCTCACGACATGGCCCAGCTCGGCAAGGCGGCGGACCGGCTCGCCATCGCCAGCCAGGATCTGCGTCTGGCCTTCGGCGTGGAGGGGGGGCGCGGCAACACCCGAGACCTGCTGCGCCAGCCGCTCTGGGCCCAGGCGCTGGCTCGCCTCAACGACGCGCTCGGGCTCTGCTACGAGGTGCTGAAACTGGCGCTGGGGCGTGGCGAGCAGCTCGACCACTGTTTCGAGCGCATCAGCGAGCTGCGCACCCGGCTTGGGGAGGTGCTGGCCATCAACCAGACCGGTTTCTCCTACTGGTACGACTGTTCGCGCCTGCACTTCACCCTGAGCCTCACCCCGCTCTCGGTGGCCGAGCGCTTTGGCGCCGAGGTCCTTCGCCCCGAGGTGGCCTGGATCTTCACCTCCGCCACCCTGACGGTGGACAATCGCTTCGATCACTTTGTGGCCGAGATGGGGCTGGCCGGCAGTGCCGAGCTCATCCTCGACAGCCCGTTCGATTATGCCGAGCAGGCGCGGCTGTGCGTGCCTCGTTTCTTGCCCGAGCCCAATGCCTTCGGGCGGGGGGAGCAACTGGCCACCCTGATGATCCCGCTCATCAACAAAACGCCGGGGGGCTGTTTCTTCCTCTGCACCAGCCATCAGGTGATGCGGCAGGTGGCCGAGGTGCTGCGCCGGGAGATAGGCCGCACCGTCTTGTTGCAGGGGGAGGACAACAAGCAGCGGCTGCTCAAGACCTTCGTGGAGAACGGCCGCGCCGTGCTGGTGGCCACCAGCAGCTTCTGGGAGGGGATAGACGTGCGGGGGGCCGCATTGTCCTGTGTTATCATCGACAAGCTGCCCTTTGCGAGCCCGGATGATCCCCAGCTCAAGGCGCGGGTGGAGGATTGCAGGCTCAAGGGGGGAGATCCCTTCGCCGAACTTCAACTGCCCAAGGCGGTGATTGCGCTCAAGCAGGGGGTCGGGCGGCTCATTCGTGATCGCAGTGATCACGGGGTTCTTGTTATCTGTGATCCCCGGGTGGTCAACAAGCCCTACGGCGCCACCTTCATCAAGAGCCTGCCCGCCATCCCAAGGACCCGGGAGCTGGCGAGCCTGGGAGAATTTTTCGGACCACGGGAGTGAGTCCACCGTGCCGGGAACTCGTCCCGGCCAATGCATGACGGCAGGCCAAGGCCATGCTGACGATTTAACTGATTGATGTGAAGAGAATAAAAAAGAATGGATGAGTTAAAGATCCTGGCCGTTGATACTGCCACCGAAGCCTGCTCCGCTGCGCTCATGGTGGGCGACAAGGTGTTCTCCCGCTGGGAGGAGGCGCCGCGGGATCACACCCGCAAGATCCTGCCCATGGTTCAGGCTGTGTTAGCCGACGCCGGTCTATCGTTGGAGCAACTCGACGCCATCGCCTTCGGGCGGGGACCGGGTTCTTTCACCGGGGTGCGGATCGGGATCAGCGTGGCCCAGGGGCTTGCCTTTGGGGCCGGCGTGCCGCTCATCGGCATCTCAACCCTGGCGGCCATGGCTCAGGGGGCTCACCGTCTGGAAGGGGCCGAGCGGGTGCTGGCCGCCATCGATGCGCGCATGGACGAGGTCTACTTCGGCCACTACGAGTGGCAGGGCGACACGATGCAACTGGTGGGGGAGGAGGTGGTAAGCCACCCTGGCGCACTGGTTGAGGCCCGTGGCACGCTGAACGGGCGTGTTGCCTGTGTCGGCACCGGCTTTGAGACCTATGGCGAGACGCTCGACGATCTGGCCGAGGTCCTGGTGACGAGCCAGGTGCGCTTCCCGGCGGCGCTCGACATGCTGCCCCTGGCAAGCAAAGCCTGGCTGGCGGGGGAGGCAGTGCCGGTGGAGCAGGCAACCCCCGTCTATCTGCGAGACAAGGTGACCTGGAAAAAACTGCCGGGTCGCGAATGACATCCAACGGCGAGCCGCGACTCGATGCCAGTGAGTGAAGGTGGACGACGCGGATAAGGAGAGGCGAATGATGAAATCCGTGATCATGCTGGCGGGGCTGCTGCTGGCGGGCTGCAGCTCGGTGCCTAGGGAGCTGGTCTATGAGCCGGAAAACCAGCTGGTGGCCTATCAGCCCGCCCTGCAGGGGATGGAGGGCAAGCCGGCCCGCTGGAGCGGCGTCATTTCGGCGGTGCACAACGAACAGGATCAGAGCGTGGTGGAGGTGGTCTATCTGCCGCTCAAGGCCAACGGGGTGCCGACCCAGACCGAGCAGAGCCCGGGGCGCTTCCTCGCCGTCATGAAGGGCTTTGTCGATCCGACGCTCTACGCCAAGGGGCGCAGCCTGACGGTGCTCGGCACCCTTGACAAGCCGGTGGACAGCCAGATAGGGGAGCACAAGTATCGTTTCTCCGTGCTCAAGGTGACCGCCAGCAAGCTGTGGCCACCGGTGAAGGAGGTGGAGATCCGCTACGTGGATCCCTACTTCTACGACCCCTTCTATGATCCCTTCTGGCCAAGGCGCCACTACTCCCGCTGGTGATGATGACAGAACGCTTCATCACCCTGGCGGACGGGCGGCGCATCGCCCTGCTGGACAACGGTGGGCAGGGCAGGCCGCTGCTCGTCGCCCTGCACGGCTGGCTCGACAACGGCGCCAGCTTTGTGCCCCTGGCGCTTCATCTTGAGGCATTTCACCTCGTCTGCCTCGATCTGCCGGGGCACGGCCACTCGGATCACAAGGTGACCCCCTATGTCTTCGTTGACTGGCTGGACGATCTCCACCAGATCGTGCAGGCCGCAGGCTGGTCGCGCTTCATCCTGCTGGGGCACTCCCTGGGAGCGCTGATCGCCAGCGCCTATGCCGGGGTCTTTCCCGAGCAGGTGGCGCGCCTCATCCTGCTGGAGGGGCTAGGGCCGCTGAGCCAGCCCGACGAAGAGGTGCCCGGGCAACTGCGCCGCGCCATTCTCAATCGCAGTCGTACTCGCGAGCGCGCGTCCGGTGGGTTTGCCTCCCTCGACGAGGCGGTGGCGGCCCGCTGCAAGGTGGCGGACATCAGCCCGGCGGCGGCGCGCCTTATCTGCGAGCGGCAGCTGGTGGGGCGGGAAGGGCGCTGGCATTGGCGCAGCGACCCCAGGCTGCGGGATCTCTCGCCGCTGCGCATGAGCGAAGGGCAGGCCCAGGCGCTGATCCGGGCCATCGCCTGTCCCGTGCTGTTCATCCGGGGGGAACAGGGTTTCCCCGGGCTGCTGGCGCAATGGCAGTTGCGGGGGCCGCTCTTTGGCCAGATTGAAATGGTGCAGGTGGCGGGAAATCACCATTTCCACATGGAAAATTCGGCACAAACCGCCGTTTATATCGAAAAGTTCAGTCAAATCCGGTAGGATCGCCGGCTTTGAATCATGTCAGGTTTGCTTTCTCCCTCACACTTCCCGTTGTTAATTCACTGTTAATCGATGTTGCCTTATGTAAATATGTGCGGCATTAGAGCATGAGCTTAAAACAACTGATTGAAATGGATGTGACAGGGACGGAGGCAACACAGTGAGCGCACAGGTGCGAGTTATGCAGGAGAAGTTCGTGGAAAGAGTCTGGCTGAAGCGTTATCCAGAAGGGGTGCCCGCCGAGATCAATCCAGACCAATACGGCTCCCTGGTCGAGATGTTTGAAGAGTCGGTGACCCAGTTTGCCGACCAGCCCGCCTTCGTCAACATGGGGCAGACCATTACCTATCGCCGGCTGGAGGAGCAGTCCCGTGCCTTTGCCGCCTATCTGCAGAACGAGCTCAAGCTCGGCAAGGGCGACAGGGTGGCGGTGATGATGCCGAACCTGCTGCAATACCCCATCGCCGTGTTCGGCATACTGCGGGCCGGCATGACTGTGGTCAACGTCAACCCCCTCTATACTCCGCGCGAGCTGGAGCACCAGCTCAACGACTCCGGCGCCAAGGCCATCGTCATCGTCTCCAACTTTGCCCATACCCTGGAGAAGGTGGTCTACGACACCCCGGTCAAGCACGTTATCTTGACCCGCATGGGGGACAACCTCGGCCTGGCCAAGGGGACCTTGGTCAACTTCGTGGTGAAATACGTCAAGAAGCTGGTGCCCAAATACAACCTGCCCCATGCCAGCACCATGCGCCAGGCGCTCGCCAAGGGGCGCTATCTGCAGTACATCAAGCCGGAGATCAGCAACCAGGACATCGCTTTCCTGCAATACACCGGCGGCACCACGGGTCTCTCCAAGGGGGCCATGCTGACCCACCGCAACATGATTGCGAACGTGGAGCAGTGCCTCGGCGTTTACGGTCCCGTGCTGGAGCGCGGCAAGGAGTTCGTGGTCACGGCGCTGCCGCTCTACCATGTCTTCGCCCTCACCGTGAACTGCCTGCTGTTCATGCGCCTGGGTGGCTATAACCTGCTCATCAGCAATCCCCGCGACATCCCGGGCTTCGTCAAGGAGATCAAGAAGTACCCCTTCACCTGCATCACCGGGGTCAACACCCTGTTCAACGCCCTGGTCAACAACGACGAGTTCAAGGGCATGGATTTTGCCAAGCTCAAGCTCACCATAGGCGGCGGCATGGCGGTGCAGCGGGCGGTGGCCGAGCAGTGGAAGGCGCTGACCCGCACCCCGCTGCTGGAAGGCTATGGCCTGACCGAGTGCTCCCCCCTGGTGAGCGTCTGCCCCTACGATCTGATGGATTACAACGGCTCCATCGGCCTGCCGGTTTGCTCCACCGAGATCCGGCTGGTGGATGACGAGGGGAACCTCGTCACCCAGAGCGGCACCCCCGGCGAGATGCAGGTACGCGGCCCCCAGGTGATGACCGGCTACTGGCAGCGCCCGGAGGCCACCGCCGAGGTGATGCAGGATGGCTGGCTCTGCACCGGCGACATCGCGGTGTGCGACGAGCAGGGCTTCTTCAAGATCGTGGATCGCAAGAAGGACATGATCCTGGTCTCCGGCTTCAACGTCTATCCGAACGAGATCGAAGACGTGGTGGCGCTCCACCCCAAGGTGCTGGAAGTGGCCGCCGTCGGCGTGCCGAACCCGGTCTCCGGCGAGCAGGTCAAGATCTTCGTGGTCAAGAAAGATGCGGCGCTTGCAGAGAACGAGATAATTGCCCACTGCCGCAAACATCTGACTGCCTATAAGGTGCCGAAACTGGTAGAATTTCGCGACGAACTTCCCAAGACCAACGTGGGCAAGATCCTGCGCCGCGTGCTGCGCGACGAGGAGATTGCCAAGCAGTAACCGGCATGCACTGCTCTGCAGTCACGCGCTGTCGTTATGCAAAACCGTGGGGCATCCACGGTTTTTTCTTTCTGGGTCCGACCAACGTGCAGGCAACGATGCAATATCAACTCATTTCACAGCAAGCCGAACTGGATCAGTATCTCGCTTCCCTGGCCGACGTTCCCCTGGCCATCGATACCGAATTCGTTCGCACCCGTACCTACTATCCCCAGCTCGGTCTGTTCCAGATCTATGACGGCGAGCGCCTCGCCCTGCTGGATCCCCTGACGCTCGATCTCTCCGCTTTGTGGCAGCGCCTAGGCCGGGCAGGGCAGATCGCCATTTTGCACGCCTCCGGCGAGGATCTGGAGCTTATCCAGCATCAGGCGGGTCATCTGCCGAACCAGATGCACGACACCCAGCTGGCGGCGGCCTTCCTGGGCCATGGCGTCTCGGTGGGCTTCGGCGCCCTGGTCAACGAATTCCTCGGGGTCGAGCTTGAGAAGGATCAGGCTCGCACCGACTGGCTGGCTCGTCCGCTCACCCCTCGTCAGCTGGAATATGCCGCGGCGGATGTCTTCTATCTGCTGCCCCTCTACGACAAGGTGATGGCCAGGCTTCGCGAGAGCGGCAAGTTTGCCTGGTTCGAGCAGGAGTGCCAAAACCACTCCGCCCGCAAGATCCAGGGCAGTGATCCCCGTCAGGCCTACCTCGAGATCGTCAACGCATGGCAACTGGGCCGCCGCGAGCTGGCCATCCTGCGTGAGCTGGCCGCCTGGCGCCAGCAGGAGGCGGTGCGCCGGGATCTCGCCCTCAACTTCGTGGTCAAGGAGCTGCACCTGTTCAAGGTGGCGGAGCGCAGGCCAACCTCGCTGCGGGATCTCAACGAGCTGGGGCTGGCCCCCATCGAGATCAAGATCCACGGCAAGCGGATGCTGGACATCGTCGCGGCGGCCCAGCAGAGCGACCCCGAAGGCTGGCCCGAGCCCATCCGCCGGCTGGTGGATTATCCCCAGTACAAGGCCGAGCTCAAGCGCATCAAGGCCATGGTGGAGGAGAAGGCCAAGGCCAGCAACATCCCCCCTGAGCTGGTCGCGAGCAAGAAGATCATTCACCAGTACTTCACCTGGAGCTGGCGCATGAGCGCCGAGGAGCGGGCCCGGGCGGACAAGCCCATGCTGCTGCAAGGCTGGCGCCATGAGCTGGTGGGCCACCTGCTGGCGCAGTAGCGGCCTCTGGCGCCCCTATGACGAAAGCCCTGGCTGCGTGTGCGGCTAGGGCTTTTGCTTATCAGGATGCCCTGCAACAGGACCAGATCCTGGAAGCCGGTCCCCCCGCAGTATCGTTCAGCTAAATGCTGAGTATTTATACGATGTTCAACCTGTGCTTGGTCAGCGTCAGCCTATAAGTTGGTTGCTGTATTACTCCCATCGACCGTCAGTGGGTCACTGGTGGAATTCGTCAGCACTATATTCTGACTCCCCCGATGGTGCCGCTATATGCTCAGCAGATGGTCACTCCCCTCGAACAGGAGCTTCACGACGTCGCTACCGCTGGTGCCGTAATTGGCAAGCGACGCTGCGTCCACGAAGTTGGCGCCGCCGCTGGCGCCGTTGGTATCCACCTGCACGGTAACCGAGTTGCCTGACTGCGTCAGGCGAACAAAATCCGACTCTTGGCTCCCTGCGGTGAAATTAGCATCCAGCAGGTCCGATAGGTCGATGCTGTCACCTTCGGAGAAGTTGTAGTCGATGATCGAGTCTAAGTGGCTCACCCCCGTCTGGGCGAACACGAAGCGGTCGGCGCCCGCTCCGCCGCCCAGCACGTCATTGCCATCTCCACCACTCAGCACGTCGTTGTCTCCGCCCGCGAGCAGCAGGTCGTTGCCGCCGCCTCCATTGAGGATGTCCGTCCCGCTGTTGCCAAACAGCAGGTCGTTCTTGTTCAGGCCGTTCAGGGTTTCCGCGCCCGAGGAGGAGGCGATCAGATCGTTGTCGCCGTTGCTGCCGTCCAGCGGCGTGCCGTTGTCGGCGACCAAGGTGTAGGCTGCGGTACCCAGCGTGTAGCCATGGATGGTGCCGCCATTGCTGAAGGTGAGGGTCTCCACCTGTGCGCCGGCAAACTGATCCTGAACTGTGATATGGGTGTCACTGATGTCGAGCAGCAGATGGCTGCCGACCCGCTCGACGTGGAGGGCGGACAGTGCCGTGCTGTCTGTCGGTGAACTGGTGTTGATCAGCAGGGCGTCGTTGTTGCCGCCACTGTCCCGGACTATGTCCGAGCCATCGGCGAGACCGAAACGGTAGATATCGCCGTTGCTGCTGCCGCCGAGCAGCACGTCGTTGCCCTGGCCGCCGACCAAGGTCTCGCTGGCGCTGTTGCTACCGATCAGTATTTCATTACCCTCCGTGCCATCCAGGCTGCCCAAGCCGTCTCGGAGTATGGATACAGTTGCCGCAGCGCCAGTCAGCGTGCCATCGGTGGCCGCATAGCTGAATGAGCCCCCGGCAGGGGTACTGTCGATGAAGCTGACGCTGCCGCTGCTTCCCAAGCCGGCAGAATGAGAGACTGTTCCGTCTGAGGCGCTACCAACATTGGTTACATCCAGCAAGCCGTCTCCATTGCTGCTGTCGTTCAGCAGCAGCGACCACTCCGGGATCAGGATGGCGGTGCCCAGCGCAATGCTGGTGATCACGCTGTCGGCTGTGGTGGTCGGTGGCTCGCCCACATCGGTCACGCCTATGGTGAAGGATGTGCTGTTGCTGGACCCGTCGGCGCTGGTGGCCCGCACGGTAATGCTGTGGTTGGTGGCGGTCTCGTAATCGAGCGCCGCGGCCACTGTGACCACCCCAGTGCTGCTGTTGATGGTGAAGCGGCCATCGGCAT
This sequence comes from Aeromonas sp. R7-4, assembly GCF_040908055.1. NCBI lineage: Bacteria > Pseudomonadati > Pseudomonadota > Gammaproteobacteria > Aeromonadales > Aeromonadaceae > Aeromonas > Aeromonas sp. R7-4. The sequence continues at coordinate 260 of NZ_JBFODA010000026.1, read as the reverse complement.
CGTTGCTCAGCGAATAGGTGATGGCCTGGCCGCCGGCGTCGGCATCACTGGCGGAGGCAGTGATTCCCACTTGGGTACCAATGGCGGCGTTCTCGGCCACCGAGTTGCTGGCAACATTGCTATCGTTCGGGCCAAGTACCGGGTTGTCGTTGACATCGTTGATGGCGATGGTGAAGGTCTGCGCCTTGCTGGAGCCATCGGCACTGATGGCAGTGACCTCGATATTCACGCTGGCACCGAGGGCTTCACGGTCGATGGCG
>NZ_JBFODA010000025.1:0-13243 GCF_040908055.1 Aeromonas sp. R7-4 | reverse complement strand
ATAATGTGGTTGTCAGCGGCCACTGAGGTGCAGATCCCCCGTTGTCAGCTGACAATCGCAGCCAGTCAGCAGCGAGGGTTCCATTTCACGATACCGATAATGCGGTTGTCAGCGGGGCTGAGGTGCAGAACACTCCGTTGTCAGCTGACAATCGCTGCCAGTCAGCAGCGAGGGTTCCATTTCACGATACCGATAATGTGGTTGTCAGCGGCCACTGAGGTGCAGATCCCCCGTTGTCAGCTGACAATCGCAGCCAGTCAGCAGCGAGGGTTCCATTTCACGATACCTGTAGCAGTTCCGTCCAGCGGGCACTCCGGCTCAGATCACCCCGTTGTCAGCCGACAATCGATGTTTGCCTGGGCCAGCATTCCATTTCACGATACCTGTAGTTGTTCAGGCCAGCGGGTACTCAGGTGCAGATTACCTCGTTGTCAGCCGACAATCGATGTTTGCCAGGGGCGGAATTCCATTTCACGATACCTGTAGCAGTTCGGGCCAGCGGGTACTCTGGTGCAGTTCAGCCCGTTGTCAGCCGACAATTGCTACGGTGTGCAGAAATGGATTTCTAGTTAAACAGCAAACGAGATCTGAGATCCGTTTGGCATTTCAACATTGAGCTGTAGTTTTCCCCCAGCAGCCTCGACCCAGCGTTTAAGATCCATCAGTGTAACGTCCTGTACTGATGGTGTTTGATCGCAAATCATGGGTTCGGTGCCAGCCTGGGTCAGCATTTCACGCAGTTGGGTGAGATGAATCTCCAGCCGCATTAGATCTGCTTTTTCCCTGGCCTGAGTGACAACGTCGGGCATTTCTGTGGTCAATATATCATCAAGCTTGCGTGCCATGGCTACCTCAAAAGAACCCTCGCTGGAGTGGGTCCTGAAAAAGTCATTTTGCGCTGAACGTAAGTGGCTAAGTTCTGTGCAAGATATGAGCAGTATCACCGGTGTGGGTTGAGGTGTCTACGAACGGGCTCCAATGGAGTTTTTTCGTGTTTGCTGCGGCTATGCCGCCAGCAGCTATACCAGTTGTAGGAGAGCTGCGTTGTTCCATTTCTCACTACCGATAATGGTGTGAGATTGATGTGGTGATAGGTATATGGTCGCGGAATCAGGTATTGCTGTTGAATCTTGAAGCTATCGATGAATTGTTACTGTTGGATCACAGAAGTGGGGCGGTGAAAACAGTCAGTAAAACAATGTCAGCCAAGCTGAGCTGACTGACATTAGGTTATCGTATAGCTCTTTTCTTTGTTAACGACATAGACAGTGGAAACTCCACCTTGTCCTAGGGAAGGTGCTAACAAGTCACTTGGCACAAAAATACACCATTCTAAATTATTGATATTAAATGGCTAAACTTTTTAGTTTTGGCACATAGGGTACTTATTCGCACCTTCCCTAGCGGAAAACCCTTAGAGGATTATTTGATCTAATCCACAATTATCGTAGTCTTGAAGGCAGCCGTAAGGCTGCTTTTTTTATTCATTCTACTATAATAAATTTTGCTTAGGGTGGCATGAGCCATTTTGTTCATGCTACCCGTCAATTACTCTACATGTATAGCGAGTATTACAATGAAAATAATGACCACAAAAGAGGTGGAGGTTATAGCTGATATTCAATGCGACATATGTCATAAAAGCACAACCCCACATATGAACCCAAATTTGTATGATCCACAGTTTGGAGTACTGACTGCAAAATGGGGTTATGGTTCGAAACATGATGGTACGGCATATGAGGTGCATCTATGTGAGGAGTGCTTTTTTACTGTGCTGAGTCAGATAAAAAATATTCGTATAAATGATCATGCGGGTTATGTTGATGATCAATCATTTGGGAGGCTTTTATCTCATAGCCCTGAGCTTATATGACACCATTGGTACGACCAGTTCTAGAAAAGGTATGTCTGTCATAGGATGAGGGCATGCCTTTTTATATAACTTTAATCATCCTATGTCATAGTTTTAATTTCACGGAATAAAATTAAATTCACCATGTAAGTCTAGTTAATTTCATATTTTAAATATTAACTTTCGCCAATACCATTGATAACATTAGTCGTTAAATTAATAATTTAGCTCAAAAAATTGTTGATATTATATTTAGTGTTTGCAATACTATAATTAGAGTGGGTATTAAATATCACCGAATAATTTAGCTCATTTCTGAATGTGACTTCGTATAAATTTATTGTATATTTTTTGAAAAAACTCTAAACCAGCTATGTTTTAATGTCTATTAAATAGGTTGGTTTGAAAAACAAAACGCATAACACTACTAATAATTATTATAAAGGTGCACGCAATGAACAGAAAACCACGTTCTGGTAGACCCAAAAAATCAGCTGATGAAAAACGCAGTTTAATGCTCCGAATCTCATTTAATGCAGCTGAGCAACGTGTTTTAACTAAGCATAGTAAAACCTATGGTATTCCCCAAAAGTCTAGCCTGATTCGGTTTTTGGCTCTCAGGGAACCAGACAGTAATATCTCACCAGATTTTTCATATGATGATCGTGTGAGATTGCTCGAGGGGGTATACAATATATCATCGAATTTAAATCAAATCATTTTGTTGATTAGACAAGCTGAAGTCGGTAGTGACGTTTATAAATTTATTACTGACAGTAGTGATAACTCTCCAGTGATGCAGGCTTTCTCATCTATAAATTCTCTGTTTATAGGAATTGAAAAAGCTCTGATTGGAGTGAAGTTGAAATGAATTTTGAAAAACACAGGTTCGGCCCAAACTTCCAGTACAGACTGTCTTATATTTACCGAGCTATACATATTGGTAGGAAACGAAAATCCATGCCATCACAGGTTTATCATCTCGGTGGTGGTGTAATTAATAGACCAAATATTACATTGAATGAAAGAGGTGAGGTCTCTGATTATGACATCGGGCCACTACTCATGGAGTTGAATATGCAGGCATCATTGTATGCAGGCACAGGAAACCAACTATGTGCACATTATTCACTATCATTGAGCCCTGATGAATCATTAACGCCATATCAATGTCTAGTTGCAGCTAGGCTGCTAATGAGTGAATTGGGATATGGTAGCGATACTCGATGGACATCTGTTATACACCGCGATACAAGCTCTCTACATGTACATGTTGTGGCATGTAGAGTAAAACTTGACAGAACCTTAGTTGATGATAGTAACGACTATGCTCGGGGAGTTGACGCTGCTCGAAAAATAGAAATTGAATTGAGATTGGCGAACTGTAAAAGTCCTGAAGCAAATTTCGGTCATGAGTATAGCATAGTCAATATTAAAAATGGCCGTGGTAGAGGGAGCTTTCATGCTATGCATGATCCCGCCTGTATAATTAGGGATGCAATGGACGTGGTTTTTAAAAACCAGCCAAACAATATGACTGAATTTGTCACTGGGTTGCGTGAGCATAATGTAATGGTCAGGGTGAGGAGAGCAGATAATCACGAACCAAAAGGTATTTGTTATAGTATAGACGGTAAGAAATGGATATCAGGGTCTAAGGTTAAGAGATTGCGTGCTACTTGGTTTAAGCTGCTCGAGCAGGGCATTGAATATTCACCACGGCGAGATGATTTAAATTTTCAATTAGGTGAATCAAATCAATTAAGCGAGCTTAAGGTTATACTATTTACTGCATTGATTCGTTGTACTAAAAAACAATATGCCAAGATGAAAAAAGTGGTGCCGTCATTTGTGGATAAAAAAACATATTGTACATCGTCATTCTTTTTCCGGCTTCTAAGATTGGATTTTGTTTTGCTATCAATCGAAGAACCATCAGATAGTTTTATATCAAATGCACGATCACTGTTGAAGGACGTTTTGGCTACAATTTTTAGGAAAGGGCTGGAGAGCGTTCATGTAGGATCAAACGCATTGATTCCTGATGGATATGTCCAGGATATCAACTCAGAAAAAGATACTATTGATAAGCCAAACATGTTTTTCTTAGACAGAGAAAAACTTAAGAATGAAATTTTGACGAACAATGAATGGATTGCTGATTGGTATGGGGATCCCATATCACATGAACAAACTAAAGAAAAAAACATAAAATAACAATAATAATGAGAGGTGTGGCATGGCTAACATGAGGTTGAATGCAAATCTTAGAACAGTATCATTTAGCAAAACCGTGAGTGTACTGGAAGAGCTGGAGCTCAGTTCAGGTAAATGTGTTCGTAGGTATAGGGCTGTAAATGTTCACCTAGGTACAGTTGATGTGAATTCTGATTTTTCCCTTATAAAAGAGTTAACCGAGGCTGACGTAAAAAATGCAAGGCTTTGGGTCCAAGAGCAGCAACGACTGGTCCAGTATGCTTACATGGAAAATCAGAAAAAAGGACTAATTGGCGGGTGTCCTGTTATCAAACGTAATAAGAGCGACGATGATAAGTATCGAGATCATTATGGGTATATTCCAGATTGCAGGATTGGTGAATTTATTGGTGTAATCATCAATCAAATCCCACTGTCGTCACCCATACAATCTGTTGAGTCTAACAACTCGTTATATGAAAATATTATTGAGTTGAGAAAGAAAGGTCGTTTGTCTGACGTGTTTAAGGATATTTTTAATGCACTAATTAAAATTCATAGAATAAACCCTTTCACAAAGAATGAATGGTTTTCTCTTTTCTTGGGGGAAAAAGATTGTTTTTACTTGATTACAGCGGCTTCTGGTTATAAACAAAGCATTTTTGAAAAAATGCTTCCACTTAATCATAGAGCAACAATATTGTCGCAGATAAATAAGGCTCTGAAAAATCGAGTTACCAGCAAAACGTGTTGATAGAGGCTGATCCAGGCTTTTACCTGCGGTAATGAAATAACGATAGATATGATTGTACAGATATAGTGATAACCTGACACCGGCCTCAAACCGGTGTCACTTTGCAATGGGTAATTCGTCTAATGCCGTGGTATAGCGGGGACTGAGTTTTTCACGCTTCATCATCCAATCACTGTTGTCTCTCCCACAAGATCCAAAATGAATTTTTCCTAATCGTCCTTGGTTGATTCGGTCGATCATCTGCATTAGGTCCTGGCTGCGGGGCTTATGTTGATGATGGTCGAACAAATCTCCCTGCTGGCTGCCGATAGGAGTGAAGTCGGCTAGCATCACGCCACCTTTTTGGTAGCGGTGCCCATCCCGCCAGATACGAGAGAGCAGTGGGTGGATCAGTCCCAGCAGCGCCCTAGTATCGTTAGTAGGTACAGCCAACTTGGTGCTCACCTGGTTGCCGTAGTAGGGCTCTTTGTCATTGAAGGGGCTGGTACGAATGAATAGGGTGACATGGCGACAGCACATTCCCTCTGCCCGGAGTTTTTCAGCTGCACGTTCCATATATCCTACGAGTGCTTGATGCATGGAATTCATGTGTGTGATCCGTTCACCGAATGATCGGGAGCAGATGATCTGCTGTTTGGCTTGTGTGTCCTGCTCCAGGCTGGCGCATGGATAGCCGCGTAGCTCTAGCACGGTTCGCTCAACAACGACCCCATAACGATGCCGTAGGTTTTTACCATCAACAGCGACTAGGTCCGCCACACTATTGATCCCTTGCGCTTCGAGCCTGGTAGTCAGATTTCTACCTATTCCCCATATTTCCCCGACCGGAGTGATAGCCATCAAACGCGCTCGACGTGCCTCATCACGCAAATCAACCACTCCACCAGTCGCAGGCCACTTCTTCGCGGCGTAGTTTGCCAGCTTGGCGAGTGTTTTGGTTGGCCCGATCCCGACGCCGACTGTGAGTCCAGTCCATTGCTGTATTCGTTCACGGATCTGACGACCATATGCTGTTAGGTCTCCCGCCCATGATTCGTTCAGTTCAATAAACGCCTCATCAACACTGTACACCTCGACAGTTGGCACCATGCCTTCCAGCGTGGTCATTACGCGCTGTGACATATCACCATAGAGGGCGTAGTTGCTCGAGAACCAAACACCGCCTACGGCCTCGAAGAACTGACGGATCTGGAAGTAGGGAACCCCCATCTTGATGCCAAGCGCCTTGGCTTCTGCCGAGCGAGCCACAACGCAGCCGTCGTTGTTCGATAGCACCACGATCGGGCGCCCCTTGAGGTCTGGCCTAAACAGGCGCTCGCAGGACGCATAGAAGTTGTTCACATCGACGAGGGCAATGGCGTTGGGCATGGTTTACCCCAGTTTGGTCTTGTGGAGCACATAGGTTACGACGCCAAAAATTTCAAGTTCCTGCCCGTCCAATAGATGGATGGGTTGGAAATCCGGATTGGCGGGTAGCAGGGCAGGGAACGGGCGTTCTTGCAGCTGTTTGACAGTGAATTCTCCATCAAGGCAGGCTAGAACGATAGCGCCGTGGCGGGCCTTGAGCGCCCTATCTACGATCAAAAGATCCCCGTCATTGATGCCCTTTTCCACCATGCTGTGGCCACTGGCCCTGACATAGAAGGTGGCAGCGGGATGCTCAATACAGATCTGGTTCAGATCTATGGTTTGCTCAATATAGTCCTGTGCTGGGCTAGGAAAGCCGCAAACCACAGGGGACAGAAAAAGCGGCAGCTCTAGAGCGTCCGGGGTTGGATGTGGGATGGCGAACATGGTGGCTCACTGGTTACTGTTTTTATATACAGTATATCCGTATTGCATAACGTGTGCATCCGGTGTCAGTTGACATACCGGGCCCATTAGCTATGTTCGGTTCACATGGTACTGTGTTCATAGGACGCGTGATGGAATCAACAGTTTTTAGGTTTGGTCGTGGCCAGGGGGTATACCTGCCCGAGGCAGTGGCCCTGCCAGATGAGGTCACGCATGTTGAGATCGTCGTGGTTGGTCGTACTCGCATAATCACACCTGTAGGTGAGTCCTGGGATAGGTGGTTTGATGAGCCTTGTATGAGCGCCGACTTCATGGCCGAACGTGAGCAGCCAACCGCCCAGGAGCGAGAGAAACTCTGAGGTCCAGCAGGGTAACTGAGTTGCGCAGCTGAGAGGGATTGTTTTTATATATATAGATAAAGCCCATCTCTCTCAGCTAGAAGATAACGATGTGGCTACATCATTCTCGCGTAGCGAGGATTGCTCATAGATCTGTCGGTTCTCGCCCCCAGGCAAGATAGGCTCAGTAGCCATTTTTTCCTTTTCTAGGTTGCACCACTGGTCGTGGTGCATGTGATCCAGTTCTGTATCTACAATGCTGGCGATTGGTCTCTCCTCTGTAGTTGTTTTAGCCGCTGCAATTTTGGACAGTATGCGACATGCCGAGAACTGCTCTAGCTGTGCGGCCATAACTACTGCGACGTCCGGAAATTTATCGATAACCTAGCAGTTTAAATAGCCATGTTTCGTCACTAGGAATTAGTGTTTATATATATTCGTTGTAATTCTAGGTGCAATTATTAGGCTTGATAAATAAATTCCACAAAATGTCAATTTATTTTTTTTCGTCCTATTGATCTTTGATGGGAATAGTCATATCTTCATCGGCACATAGACAGGTTGGCCTATGTAGATATAACGTATTCTACTGGTTTTGTTGAAATGTTATCTCTGAATTCCTGTGCACTATACTCGTATGGTAGTTACAAGTGACATTGTACACGAAGCACAGTTTAAGCATGTCTGGTCTCATAGGAATAAACTAAAGGTAAAGCATCTTTTGATATTTCACGCGCGATTTATAACAGGCTGATTTTGGTTATAATTAAAATTAAATCCAAGTGGTAATGCATATTATATATAAAAACAGGTCTATAAGGCCGAGGATAATAACAATGAGACAAAGAAATGAAACAATATTTGAGTGTGAACTCCTGACGTACGACCAGCAAGATCAGAGAAATAATGAGCAGCAGGACAAAAATGTAGTTTTCGCGAAAGTCATGGACAAAAGCGAGCAATTGACGTTGCCGGACCTTTTGCCAAATAGCCGACCGATGAGGACCAGCCGTAATCTGCATGCTATTATTTTACACAATAACTGGATCCCGCGTTTCAACCAGATGACGGCTGAACCAGAGGTCGCTAATTCTGATAATCAGCGCCTAGGTCTCTCTGATGCAGGTCAGCGATCTGCGCTGGTTGATGCCTGCCAGCATGCACATCTGTCAGACAGGGCAATTGATGATCATTTGACCGCGATTTGTGAACAGCATAGTTATCATCCTGTACGTAGTTGGCTGGAGAACGGGATGCCGTGGGACGGTAAATTACGAGTGGATAAGGTTATAGCCACCCTAGGTGCGGTCAACCCAAGGTATGCAGCTCAGGTAATTTATCCATGGTTGATTGGATGTATTGCTGCATTATATGAACCCAATTGGATATCAAAATTGGTTCCGGTCCTCGCGGGTGGCCAATCATTCAAAAAATCTGCATGGATACGCCATATTGCCACTGTGGTGCCTGGGTCAACACTGGATTGCTCCATCAATCCCGATGTGCCTGATGATGTGAGACGCGCAGTTTCCGCGTGGGTGGTAGAATTGGCCGAACTTGAGAGTACCACCAGGCATGAGGCTGGCAGTTTGAAAGCGTTTTTAACGAGAGATCATGACCGTTTTCGAGTGCCATATGGGCGCAATTTCACTGTTAAGCGACGTCAAACTAGTTTTATTGGCACGGTTAACGGCACTGGTTTCCTGAGAGATGCTACAGGGAGTTCGCGGTTTGCGGTGATCGAGTTGGCGTCACCAGCAAATATGGATGTTCTGAATGAAATTCTTGGTTGGAGTTGGGATGGGGGGCGAGTGCGTCACACCGAACCCGAGAAATTACGTCAGTTTTGGTTGGAGGTAAAGGCAAAATATGATGATGGGGGCTCTTGGTATCTGGATGAAACGACAGTCATTCAAGCTGCTTCTGTAAACGATGCTCACACTGATAAGGGGGCTTGGTACGATATTATTTGCCATCATTATCTGTCAGGGGAATATAATGATACTAAATGGGTTGTTGCGAGTGAATTGTGCAAGCTACATGGAGAGAAGACCAATATGGCAACATCTTGTGGTAAGGCACTCAGGATGCTTGCGAGCGAGGGGAAAATAAAGAGCAAAAAAGGCCGAGCTAATCAAACTTTATACTGTTTGCCAGTGATTGGAACAAATAGGATAGATAAAGTAATAAAGTAATAAAGTAATAAAGTAATAAAGTAAAAAACACCCGCCACTGAGGCGGGTGTTTTTATCAAAAGATGCGACTAATGGTTAATGTATTATATTCTGGTTAAGTGAGCATTATGATGTTGCTAACCATCTGTAAGCCACATTATTACTGATTGAGTGATAGTTATGGTTAGGTGGTTAAGTAATTTCAATGAAAATAATATTGTGGAGTATGGGGGGATAATTCAAATCTGTCAATGTACTTATCCTTTATAGCAAACCTAATTAACCATCTAACCATTAGCGAAAATAAACCTACGAATAAGGTGCTTTAGGTTGGTTGGGTAGTATAAATAATGATTAACCAATAGCTTAACCAATTATTTTTAGTTGCCGTTATTCAACGGCAAACGATCCACAGTCACACCGTAGGCATATTCTGGTTAACGGCGTTAATGGGATGGTCGCCCCTCCCCAAAACGGCATCTGAGTGCCAAAGTGGCGAATGTAAGTTCCCACTGATGAGAGAGGCGACCACCATGAAGGCTACGACTATCGGCATCGATCTGGCAAAACATCTCTTCCAATTACATGGCGTTGATCAACATGGCAAGACGGTCCTCAAGCGACAGTTGAAGCGGGGTCAGATGATCTCATTCTTTAGCAATCTTCCTCCTAGCCTGATCGGCATGGAGGCATGCGGCAGTGCCCATTACTGGGCCAATAAATTGCAAGGGCTGGGGCATACCGTCAAGCTGATGGCGCCTCAGTTCGTTAAGCCCTATGTAAAGACCAACAAGAACGATGCTGCGGATGCCGAAGCTATTTGTGAAGCTGTGACTCGGCCCACCATGCGGTTCGTGCCGATAAAGAGCAGCGAACAATTGGCCATCCTGGCCTTGCATCGTGCTCGACAAGGCTTCATCAAGGCCAGGACAGCTCAAGCCAACCAGATCCGGGGCCTGTTAGCAGAATACGGGTTCATCCTTCCTCAAGGCATCACCCACATAGGCAAACACGTTCCCGAGCTGCTGAAGGACAGTGAAAACGGCTTGCCAGGAACGTTTCGCCATTTGTTAATGCGACTTCACGAGCACCTCAAAATGCTCGACAAGCAGGTCAATGAATTGGAGGACGCGATCGTTCGCTGGCATAAGGACAGTGCAGCCAGCCAAACCTTAGCCCAGCTGCCAGGTATCGGTCCTATCACCGCAAGCGCACTGGTTGCTTCCATCGGCAATGCGAAAAATTTCAAGAATGGCCGGCAATTGGCCGCGTGGCTGGGGTTAGTGCCACGGCAACACTCCAGCGGTGGTAAGCAGAACCTGCTTGGGATCAGCAAGCGTGGCGACAGCTATCTGCGCACCTTGTTAATTCATGGCGCTCGGGCGGTGCTACGAGTAGCAGAACGCAAGGAGTCGTTCTCGGGAAGCTGGTTGGCCGGGGTGATGGCACGGCGCAACCCTAACGTGGCGGCGGTAGCGCAAGCCAACAAGACGGCTAGAATCATCTGGGCATTGCTGGTGCATATTCCGGCTGATCATGAACACCGATTCCGGTTCAACGTGAACACCATTTCCGGACCAATGTGAACGCTCATTCCGGTTCAACCTGAACACTTTGCCCCTCCTTTCCGGAAACAGTGTTCAACATCCCGGAATCACTGTTCACACTCACCGGAATCATCCTTAACGCATTGATTTAAAAACCTTTGATACGCTCTCCCTTTTGCCAGGGAAGAGCCTATGTCTGCCAAGAGGATTGCAATGCGTAAAATTCGTGAAGTGCTGCGACTGCGGCTGGAGGCTGACCTCTCTGTTCGCCAGATAAGTTGCTGCACCAAGGTCAGCGTTGGCTCCATCCAGAAACTCCTCAAAAGTGCCCATTCGCTCGGCCTGACCTGGCCCTTGCCCACCGAGCTTGATGATGCCCGACTGGCTGCCCTGTTCTATCCGCAGGCCGATACCACCATCTCGGCCCGCCATGTCGTGCCTGATTGGCCCTCTGTCCATCAGGAGCTCAAGCGCAAGGGGGTCTCCAAACAACTGCTCTGGGAGGAGTACACCCAGCGCTATCCCAATAGCTGTTACAGCTACTCCCAGTTCTGCGACCGTTACAAGTCCTGGTGTCAGTTGCAAAAGCGCTCCATGCGCCAGATCCACAAGGCGGGAGAAAAGCTCTTTATCGACTACTGCGGGCCCACGGTGCCCATCGTCTCGCCCTCCACGGGTGAGGTCCGTCAGGCCCAGATCTTTGTCGCCGTGCTTGGTGCGTCCAACTACACCTTTGCCGAAGCCACCTGGTCACAGTCACTGCCGGACTGGCTGCAAAGCCATGCCCGTGCCTTTGAGTTTTTCGGCGGGACCCCGGCACTGCTGATCCCCGACAACCTCAAGAGCGGTGTCAGCAAGGCTTGCCGATACGATCCCGAGCTCAACCCCAGCTACCAGCAGTTGGCCGAGCACTATCAGGTGGCGGTGATACCAGCTCGCCCTTACAAGCCCAAGGACAAAGCCAAGGCTGAGGTGGGAGTGCAGATCGTCGAGCGCTGGATCCTAGCCCGCCTGCGCCATCAGACCTTCTTCTCGCTTGCCGAGCTCAACCAGTGCATCCGGGCCTTGCTGAACGAACTCAACGAGCGCCCGTTCAAGCAACTGCCCGGTAACCGGCGCGAGGCGTTTGAGCAGTTGGACCGCCCGGCACTGGGACCACTGCCGGTGCATCCCTATCGCTATGTCGCTATCAAAACGGTCAAGGTCAACATCGACTATCACGTCAGTTATGAGCAGCACCATTACTCGGTGCCACACCAGTATGTGGGCCAGCAACTGGAGCTCCATGCTGGCGACACCCTGCTTCAGGTCTATCACCAGCAACAGTTGGTCGCGAGCCATCCGCGTAAAACTATCCCGGGGATGAGCACGCTCCCGGAACACATGCCGGAACGCCACAGCAAGCAGCAACGCTGGACGCCAGGCCGTCTCAAGCAGTGGGCTGCTGATATCGGACCGGGCACCTTGTGCTGGGTTAGCGAACGGCTGGAAGAGAAAGCCCATGCCGAGCAGGCATACCGACTCTGCCTGGGGCTACTGAGTCTGAGCCGGGAGTATCCGCCATCACGGGTCGAGGCCTGTTGCCAGTTGGCTAATCGGGAAGGACTAGTGCGACTCAAGCAGCTCAAGTCGGTGCTGACAAGCGGCCGCGACCAACTGCCCGCAAGCCCGCTGAGCTATCCAGAGTTACCGCAAGAGCACGAGAACATCCGTGGCCCCCAGAGCTTCCACTGAAGAGGATACGCCCCATGACCCAACAAACCCTGACCCTCCTGAGAAGCCTGAAGCTGACCGGCATGGCGGATGCCGTGCAACAACAACTGGAACAGGCGAGTACCTACGAAGGGCTGCCCTTCATCGAGCGGCTAAGCCTGCTGGTCGAACACGAACAACTGAGCCGGGAGCAGCGTAAACAAGCTCGGCTGGTCAAGCAGGCAAGGCTCAAACTCCAGGCCACGGTGCAGGAGCTGGACTACCAGTCAGCACGCAACCTGGAGCGGTCACAGGTAGCAAACCTGGCCCAAGGAGAGTGGCTACGCCGAGGCCAGAACCTGCTCATCACCGGCCCCTGTGGCTGTGGAAAAACCTACCTGGCTTGTGCGCTGGGCTACCAAGCCTGTCAGCAAGGACATAGCACTCGTTACTACCGGCTGCCACGTCTGCTGCTTGAACTGAGCCAGGCCAAGGTAGATGGCAGTTACGCCAGACTGCTGGGTCAACTGGCAAGGATAGAGCTGCTGATCCTCGATGACTGGGGACTGGAAGCGGTGAATGCCGAGCAGCGCAACGCCCTGCTGGAGATCATGGATGATCGGTATGGAAAATACTCGACGGTAGTGGTCAGTCAACTACCAACGGAAGAGTGGTACGCGAGCTTGGGGGACAACACCCTGGCAGATGCGATCCTGGACCGGCTGATGCACAACGCTCACCGGCTGTCACTGAAGGGAGAATCGATGAGAAAGAGGAGAAGTGAGTTGACCCAATCTGAACAGTCGAGTTAGAAACGAGATGACATGAGCGCGTTAAGGATCAGGGTGTTCACGTTGGCCGGAATGGCTGTTCAACTTCGCCGGAATACGCAG
>NZ_JBFODA010000024.1:0-4786 GCF_040908055.1 Aeromonas sp. R7-4 | reverse complement strand
TGAATCGCCCCTGGTTTTCTAGACACTTTGTTGCTGAAAAATAAACTGCCTTTCAAACTCTACCGGCGACAGCCCATCATTGGAACCATGACGCCTGATTGGGTTGTAAAACATCTCGATATAATCAAACACATCGCTGCGGGCTTCGTCTCTTGTCGCGTAAATCCTGCGCTTGATCCGCTCCCGTTTGAGCAACTGAAAGAAACTCTCGGCGACCGCGTTGTCGTGACAGTTACCCCGTCGGCTCATACTGCAACTCAGGTTGTGGGCCTTCAGAAAGTCTTGCCATTCACCACCGGTAAACTGGCTGCCCTGATCCGAATGCACCAGTACCGGCTGCTTGGGTTTGCGCCGCCAGACGGCCATCAATAACGCATCAACCGCCAAGTCTGCCGTCATGCGTGACTTCATCGCCCAGCCGACGATCTGGCGAGAGAACAGGTCGAGCACCACCGCCAGGTACAGCCACCCTTCTTGAGTGCGAATGTAGGTAATGTCAGTCACCCAGATGATGTTGGGGGCTGGCACCTTAAACTGACGTGCCAGCGTGTTTGGGGCAGCTTGCGTGCTCTTGCCTCCATAATGCCCCTTGCGGCGTTGATAGCCCGTTTGCGAACGCAGTCCCTCCCGCTTCATTAATTTGGCCACACGGTGCTTGCCGCAGGCTTCCCCTGCGTCACGAAGGTCGCGATGGATCTTGCGATAACCGTAGACAGCACCACTTTCCAGCCAGGATTGCTTGACCAATCCGGTCAGTCGTTCGTCCTCCTGCTGTCGTGGCGATGTGGGCTGTTTCAACCACGCGTAGAAGCCACTTCGGTGAACCCCCAGGGTCTGGCACAGGGTAACGACACTGTACCGGTCGAGTCGGGAGGTTATGAACGCGTACCTTTCCTTGACTCGCTGGCAAAGTACGCGGCGGCCTCCTTTAGAATATTGCGCTCCTCGGTGACCTGGCGCAGTTCAGTTTTCAGGCGGCGGATCTCGGCTTGCAAGGCAGACTCTTCTATCTGCTGGTCAGCAGGCTTACCGTACTGCTTGAGCCATGCATACAGGCTGTGGCTGGATACCCCGATGGCACGTGCAACGTCAGCCACCGGCCGCCCGCGCTCGGTGATTTGTTTAACGGCTTCGATTTTGAATGTTTCTGGATAACGCTGACGGGTCATAACACCTCCAATAGTTGCCTCATTTTAAGGCTGTGAGGTGTCTAGGGAACTGGGGGCGATTCAAACTATGGAGGTTATCGCCTATCGATAGGGCAGCAGGAATGTCATCGACACCGTAATAAGTTGCGAGATCCATAGGCGAGATATACATCGAGCACACTCCTTGTGCAAAAAAAGAATTAGTACAATAGCGCCGCTGGCTTTTTTCCCGCAATGGGTGACTTCAATTTCATCTCTGCGAACTCCTCCCTGTTTCCTCTATACCCCAAGAGCCTCAAACTGAGGGGCATTCAAGGATGGCGGGATAGACTTGCTGACTGATGGAGTATCAGTTGGCAATGAAGATCTCTTAGCCAGCCTTGGCAACGTCCCGTACTTTTTGCTCTACCTGGTGCGCGATGGCCTGGATCTGGGCCAGTTCAAGTGAGCCAGCCCTAAATTGGGGGAGTTGCTTGGGGAGTGCAGCGGCACTGACGATGTAGGGGAAGGTGATCTTCTGGCGTAAATCCACAAACCAGCCAGGCAGAACCAGAACGCCACCTACCGGGACTTCGGTCCCAGTTGCACTGTTGAGCCAGTTACGCACAGTGGTGACGTTACGGCGGACCTGTTCGAGCGGCGCTTTTTCAACATGGTTTGGGAAGTGAAGCGCATCATTTTCGACCCGAACCTTGAACTGTTTTTCTCCATTGTTGATGGGTTTGGAGCGACCCTTAGTCTCGATGACAAAGACCCCGTTAGGGCAGATGATCAAATGATCGATGTTGAATCCATCAAACGGGATATCGTGGTAAACCCGATAGGGGTGCTGTTGGGGCCTAACGATTTGGTCCAGCTCCTGACCCACTGCCAGTTCACAGGAGTAACCCAGCTTGAGGTGTTGAACCTTGTTGGCCATTTTGTAAGTTTTGGTTGTGCCAGAGATAAAGAGACCCAGCATAACAACCCCGGAAATCAGCATCACAGTCGTGCTCATAGCCCTCTTATCGATGTAGCTCTGTAACTGCGTATTCCGGCGAAGTTGAACAGCCATTCCGGCCAACGTGAACACCCTGATCCTTAACGCGCTCATGTCATCTCGTTTCTAACTCGACTGTTCAGATTGGGTCAACTCACTTCTCCTCTTTCTCATCGATTCTCCCTTCAGTGACAGCCGGTGAGCGTTGTGCATCAGCCGGTCCAGGATCGCATCTGCCAGGGTGTTGTCCCCCAAGCTCGCGTACCACTCTTCCGTTGGTAGTTGACTGACCACTACCGTCGAGTATTTTCCATACCGATCATCCATGATCTCCAGCAGGGCGTTGCGCTGCTCGGCATTCACCGCTTCCAGTCCCCAGTCATCGAGGATCAGCAGCTCTATCCTTGCCAGTTGACCCAGCAGTCTGGCGTAACTGCCATCTACCTTGGCCTGGCTCAGTTCAAGCAGCAGACGTGGCAGCCGGTAGTAACGAGTGCTATGTCCTTGCTGACAGGCTTGGTAGCCCAGCGCACAAGCCAGGTAGGTTTTTCCACAGCCACAGGGGCCGGTGATGAGCAGGTTCTGGCCTCGGCGTAGCCACTCTCCTTGGGCCAGGTTTGCTACCTGTGACCGCTCCAGGTTGCGTGCTGACTGGTAGTCCAGCTCCTGCACCGTGGCCTGGAGTTTGAGCCTTGCCTGCTTGACCAGCCGAGCTTGTTTACGCTGCTCCCGGCTCAGTTGTTCGTGTTCGACCAGCAGGCTTAGCCGCTCGATGAAGGGCAGCCCTTCGTAGGTACTCGCCTGTTCCAGTTGTTGTTGCACGGCATCCGCCATGCCGGTCAGCTTCAGGCTTCTCAGGAGGGTCAGGGTTTGTTGGGTCATGGGGCGTATCCTCTTCAGTGGAAGCTCTGGGGGCCACGGATGTTCTCGTGCTCTTGCGGTAACTCTGGATAGCTCAGCGGGCTTGCGGGCAGTTGGTCGCGGCCGCTTGTCAGCACCGACTTGAGCTGCTTGAGTCGCACTAGTCCTTCCCGATTAGCCAACTGGCAACAGGCCTCGACCCGTGATGGCGGATACTCCCGGCTCAGACTCAGTAGCCCCAGGCAGAGTCGGTATGCCTGCTCGGCATGGGCTTTCTCTTCCAGCCGTTCGCTAACCCAGCACAAGGTGCCCGGTCCGATATCAGCAGCCCACTGCTTGAGACGGCCTGGCGTCCAGCGTTGCTGCTTGCTGTGGCGTTCCGGCATGTGTTCCGGGAGCGTGCTCATCCCCGGGATAGTTTTACGCGGATGGCTCGCGACCAACTGTTGCTGGTGATAGACCTGAAGCAGGGTGTCGCCAGCATGGAGCTCCAGTTGCTGGCCCACATACTGGTGTGGCACCGAGTAATGGTGCTGCTCATAACTGACGTGATAGTCGATGTTGACCTTGACCGTTTTGATAGCGACATAGCGATAGGGATGCACCGGCAGTGGTCCCAGTGCCGGGCGGTCCAACTGCTCAAACGCCTCGCGCCGGTTACCGGGCAGTTGCTTGAACGGGCGCTCGTTGAGTTCGTTCAGCAAGGCCCGGATGCACTGGTTGAGCTCGGCAAGCGAGAAGAAGGTCTGATGGCGCAGGCGGGCTAGGATCCAGCGCTCGACGATCTGCACTCCCACCTCAGCCTTGGCTTTGTCCTTGGGCTTGTAAGGGCGAGCTGGTATCACCGCCACCTGATAGTGCTCGGCCAACTGCTGGTAGCTGGGGTTGAGCTCGGGATCGTATCGGCAAGCCTTGCTGACACCGCTCTTGAGGTTGTCGGGGATCAGCAGTGCCGGGGTCCCGCCGAAAAACTCAAAGGCACGGGCATGGCTTTGCAGCCAGTCCGGCAGTGACTGTGACCAGGTGGCTTCGGCAAAGGTGTAGTTGGACGCACCAAGCACGGCGACAAAGATCTGGGCCTGACGGACCTCACCCGTGGAGGGCGAGACGATGGGCACCGTGGGCCCGCAGTAGTCGATAAAGAGCTTTTCTCCCGCCTTGTGGATCTGGCGCATGGAGCGCTTTTGCAACTGACACCAGGACTTGTAACGGTCGCAGAACTGGGAGTAGCTGTAACAGCTATTGGGATAGCGCTGGGTGTACTCCTCCCAGAGCAGTTGTTTGGAGACCCCCTTGCGCTTGAGCTCCTGATGGACAGAGGGCCAATCAGGCACGACATGGCGGGCCGAGATGGTGGTATCGGCCTGCGGATAGAACAGGGCAGCCAGTCGGGCATCATCAAGCTCGGTGGGCAAGGGCCAGGTCAGGCCGAGCGAATGGGCACTTTTGAGGAGTTTCTGGATGGAGCCAACGCTGACCTTGGTGCAGCAACTTATCTGGCGAACAGAGAGGTCAGCCTCCAGCCGCAGTCGCAGCACTTCACGAATTTTACGCATTGCAATCCTCTTGGCAGACATAGGCTCTTCCCTGGCAAAAGGGAGAGCGTATCAAAGGTTTTTAAATCAATGCGTTAAGGATGATTCCGGTGAGTGTGAACAGTGATTCCGGGATGTTGAACACTGTTTCCGGAAAGGAGGGGCAAAGTGTTCAGGTTGAACCGGAATGAGCGTTCACATTGGTCCGGAAATGGTGTTCACGTTGAACCGGAATCGGTGTTCATGATCAGCCGGAATATGCA
>NZ_JBFODA010000023.1:0-11512 GCF_040908055.1 Aeromonas sp. R7-4 | reverse complement strand
GACTGGCTGATCGCCGAGCGCCCCGGCAAGGTAAGAACCTTGAAACAGCATCCACGCAAGAACAAAACGGCCATCAACATCGAATACATGAAAGCCAGCATCCGGGCCAAGGTGGAGCACCCATTTCGCATCATCAAGCGACAGTTCGGCTTCGTGAAAGCCAGATACAAGGGGTTGCTGAAAAACGATAACCAACTGGCGATGTTATTCACGCTGGCCAACCTGTTTCGGGCGGACCAAATGATACGTCAGTGGGAGAGATCTCACTAAAAACTGGGAATAACGCCTTAAATGGCGAAGAAAGGCGTTGTTGCCCAAATCGATACAGCTTGAATGGAACTAACTGAGGACTTGGTGATCTGATCACCACCATCCTCTTCAAGTCTGCATTATGGGCACGTCGCTTCACCCCATCACCAACTGGCCTAAATACAACAAGTCTTTGATTAATCGTGGTTCACTCACCTTCTGGGTTGATGCCGAGGCCATGAGCAACTGGTTTCACCACGACCATCATGGACGGCGGGGCCGTAGCCAGCTCTACACCGACCAAACCATCGCCACCTTCCTGATGCTCAAGGGGATTTTCAACCTCACTTTGCGAGCAACCCAGGGACTACTCGACTCCCTGTTCGAATTGATGAATGTGCCGTTGTGCGCACCGGACTATAGCTGTGTCAGCAAGCGAGCACGCACGGTGACAGTGGCCTATCGACAGCCCCCAAAGGGATGCATTACCGACTTGGTTATCGACTCAACCGGGCTGAAGGTGTTTGGTGAAGGCGAGTGGAAAGTCAGAAAACACGGCGCTGAGAAGCGGCGAGTCTGGCGCAAGTTGCACCTGGCGGTAGACTCGGTAACCCACGATATCGTGGCGGCGGAGGTGTCATTGGAAAATGTCCATGATGCCGAGGTGTTGCCGACCTTGCTCAATCCACTGCGGCGCAAGCTGGGACGAGTTTATGCAGATGGCGCCTATGACAGCAAAGCCAGCCATCAGCTTATCTCGCGCAAAGGGGCGACAGCTTGTATCCCACCTCGCAAGAGCGCGGGGTTATGGAAAAAAGGACATCCAAGAAATGACGCTGTGCTGGTGATACGCAAGGAAGGGCTGGCGCACTGGAAGAAGATATCGGGGTATCACCGTCGCTCACTGGCAGAGACGGCGATCTATCGGTTCAAGCAGTTGCTGACGGGGAAAATCAGTCTGCGTAACTACAATGGCCAGGTGGGAGAAGTCATGGCGTATGTCAGTGCCATAAACAAACTGAATACCCTGGGCCTACCTGTCAGAAAGCCTCGAGTGTAGCGGTCACCCAGAGCTGGGGAAATCATGGCTTGCTGGCTTATTTGGGAAACAACGCCGCGAAGAAACGGTCTAAATAGGCTGATTCAAGGCATTTACGGGAGAAAAAACGGCTCAAACATGAAGAAATGAAATGACTGAGTCAGCCGAGAAGAATTTCCCCGCTTATTCGCACCTTCCCTTGTTTGAGTTGCCTCTTGTGGTAAGATAGTAATTAATTACTATCTTACAAGGAGTGCTCGTGGACACCCATCCAAAGCATCTGCCGGCCGATGAACGTCGTGCCGTAACTGTCGAGTCCGTCGTGGCGCTTGCCGGTTCACAAAACCCAAGCGAGATAACCACTGCGGCTATCGCTAAACACATGAACTTGACCCAGGGTGCGCTGTTTCGGCACTTCCCGAACAAGGAAGCCATTTGGCAGGCGGTCATGGAGTGGGTAGCAGAGCGCCTATTAGCCAGAATCGATCGATCCGCACAAGGAATCGAGTCGCCCTTGGCAGCCATGGAGGCGATGTTCATGAGTCATATCGAATTCGTAGCTGAGCACCCAGGCGTGCCAAGAATGATGTTTGGTGAGCTTCAGCGTGCCGAATCGACACCGGCCAAGCGCATGGTGCAAACCTTGATTCAGCGCTACGGCGAACGTTTGCATCGTCTCATCGAGAAAGGCAAGGCCAGCGGCGAGTTGTCTCCCTCGCTTGACAACGAGGCGGCGGCAACGCTGTTCATTGGCACGATCCAGGGCTTGGTCATGCAATCGCTGTTGGCGGGTGATGTGGGACGTATGCACCGCGATGCGCCGCGCGTCTTTGCAATTTATCGGCGTGGCATAAGGAGTGCGCAATGAAAAAGTTACCCTTGCAAGGCCGCACCCTGGCGCTGCTTGCCGTCATCATTCCTTTGCTGGTGCTTTTTATTTATGTCGGTCTGCGATCAGGGCCGCTCGCCCCGGTCGCTGTGACGGTGGCAAGCGTGGAATCACGGGCTATCACACCGGCGCTGTTCGGCATCGGCACGGTGGAGGCGCGCTACACCTACAAGATCGGGCCGACGTTTGCCGGGCGCGTCAAACGCCTGGAGGTGCATGTAGGCGACCAGGTCAAGGCCGGACAGGTGCTCGGCGAGATGGAGCCGGTCGACCTTGATGATCGGGTGCGCTCACAGGAGTCTGTATTCAAGCGGGCGGAAGCGGCTTTGCGCGAGGCAGAAGCCCGGCAAGCCTACGCGCAGACCCAGGCGCGCCGCTATGAGCAATTGTTTGCGGTGCGCTCGACCAGCGAGGAAATCGTCACCACCAAGCGGCAGGAACTACAGATCGCCGATGCCGCCCTATCCGCCGCTCGGGAAGATATTGCCCGGGCACGCTCCGACCGCGAAGGACTCGTCGCGCAGCGGAGCAATCTGCGCCTGATCGCGCCGGTCGACGGTGTAGTCGCCGTGCGCGATGCCGATCCCGGCACGACCATCGTCGCGGGCCAGGCCGTGGTGGAAGTGATCGACCCCAAGAGTTTGTGGATCAATGTGCGCTTCGACCAGATCAGCGCATCGGGGCTGGCTGGGGGGCTGCCGGCTCATATCGTCCTGCGTTCGCGTGGTGGCCAGACCTTGAAAGGCCGCGTGCTGCGGGTGGAACCCAAGGCCGACGCGGTAACCGAGGAAACGCTTGCCAAGGTGACATTCGATAACAAACCAGAACCTTTGCCACCGGTGGGTGAACTGGCCGAAGTCACGGTTGACTTGCCGGCGCTCCCGGCCGCTCCACTGATCCCCAACGCTGCCGTCCAGCGTGAAGGCGATAAAGTTGGTGTCTGGCAAATCGTGGATGGTGATCTGCATTTCTCCCCGGTCAAGCTCGGCACTTCCGACCTCAATGGTTACGTGCAGGTGCGCGAAGGGCTCAAGAATGGGGACCAGGTTGTGACCTATAGCGAAAAGGCACTGACGGCGCGCAGCCGCATCCATGTGGTCGAGCATATCCCGGGAGTTTCACGATGATCAGCCTGGCCGGCCGCGACATTCTCCATGCCTGGGGGAAATTCGTCTTCACCGGCATCGGTCTGGGTCTGCTGATCGGCGTCACCCTAGTCATGGCTGGGGTGTACCGAGGCATGGTGGACGACGGCAAGGCGTTGCTCGACAACAGTGGCGCTGACCTTTGGGTGGTGCAAAAGGATACTCTGGGTCCTTATGCGGAGTCGTCCAGCCTCAACGATGACGTGTATCGCGCCATTCTCGCCATGCCGGGAGTCTCACAGGCAGCGAACGCGACCTACCTGACCATGCAGGTACGCAAGGGCGAGAGTGATGTACGCACCATGGTGGTCGGCATCGCGCCCGGTGCGTTGGGGGCTACACCCGGATGGCCTCCTTATCTCGTCGCTGGACGCCAGATCACGCGCGGTCACTACGAGGCTGTGGCCGACATCGCCACCGGCTTCAAACTGGGAGATCGTCTTGCCATTCGCCGCAATCATTACACCGTCGTGGGGCTGACACGGCGCATGGTGTCGTCCAGCGGCGACCCGATGGTATTCATTCCGCTCAAAGATGCCCAGGAGGCCCAGTTCCTCAAGGACAACGATGCCATCTGGCAAAGCCGGCGTCGCACCGAAGCCAACCCGGTCTTCAATCGACCCGGTGATCCAGGTTTGCTGGATGCCGTGATTGCTTCACAGAGCAGCAACGCGTTCGTCAATGCCGTGCTGGTCACTCTGAAACCTGGTCATGCGCCGGATGAGGTTGCCGAATCCATCCAGCGCTGGAAGCGTTTGACGGTCTACACCCGGGCACAGATGGAAGACATCCTCGTCGGCAAGCTGATCGCCACCTCGGCCAAGCAGATCGGCATGTTCCTTGTGATTCTGGCCATCGTTAGCGCGGCCATCGTTGCCTTCATCATCTATTCGCTGACGATGGACAAAATCCGTGAGATCGCGGTGTTGAAGCTCATCGGCACACGCAACCGAACCATCGCCGCGATGATCATGCAGCAGGCGCTCGCCCTGGGCGTGATTGGCTTCGTGGTCGGCAAGATCACAGCCACCTTTTCAGCACCGGCTTTTCCAAAATATGTCCTGCTCACGCCAATGGATTCTGTCGCCGGTTTTTTTGCCGTGCTCGTGATCTGCGTTCTAGCTAGCCTCGTCGCCATTCGCATGGCACTCAAGGTCGATCCGGCCGAAGCCATTGGAGGTTGAGATGAGTGGCAAAGGGATACACATCGAAAGTTTAAGCAAGCGGTATGGCGATGGTGACACCGCTGTCTTTGCCTTGAGAGACGTGAATATGCATGTTGCACCTGGTGAAGTGGTGGGACTGATCGGCCCTTCCGGGTCCGGCAAGAGCACGCTGCTCAAGTGTCTGGGTGCGGTGATCGAACCGACCGCCGGTCGCATGACGCTGGGCGATGAAGTGATCTACGCCGATGGCTGGAAAGTCCGCGACCTGCGCGCCTTACGGCGTGACAAGATCGGTTTCGTTTTCCAGGCGCCGTACCTGATTCCGTTTCTCGATGTCACCGACAACGTGGCGCTGTTGCCGATGCTTGCAGGCGTCGCGAATGGAGAGTCGCGCGCGAAGGCACTGGAATTGCTCACGGCGCTTGATGTGCAACACCGAGCTCGCGCAATGCCCTCGCAACTCTCCGGTGGCGAGCAGCAACGGGTTGCCATCGCGCGCGGATTGGTCAATCGCCCGCCAGTGATCCTGGCCGATGAACCCACTGCGCCGCTGGATTCCGAGCGCGCCATGGCTGTAATCCGCATCCTCAACGACATGGCCCGCAAGTTCGAGACCGCCATCATCGTCGTCACCCATGACGAAAAGATCATCCCGACCTTCAAGCGCATCTACCACATCCGCGACGGTGTAACCCATGAGGAAGCTGGCGAAGGGCGGGAGTTCGAATGAGAGAATGATTGAATTACAGGAGAATTTCATGACCCACCGCAAACACAGCCACGCATTTGGAACTATCACCCTGACCGTTACGGCCTGCCTGCTTCTATGGGGTTTTCAGTTGCCAGCTTGGGCTGGTGACGCTACCCAGGTTGAGCCACTGGCGCTACGCAAGATCATGCAGGAACTCGGGCGCAACATGCAGGCTATTACCGGTGCGATTTCGCAGGAGGAATGGGTTCAGGTCGTTCAGCTCGCCCCAAAAGTTGCTGCACACCCCGAGCCACCGCTTACTGAAAAAATGCGCATCCTTGCTTACCTCGGCGCTGATGCGACCAAGTTCAGAAACTTTGACGCGCAGACTCACGAGGCGGCGCTGGCCATGAAGCTGGCTGCTGCGAGCAGCGACGGCAAGGCGGTGATCCAATCATTCGCCCACGTGCAGGAAAGCTGCTTGGGCTGCCACCAAGCTTTCCGGACAAATTGAGTGACGCCAAAATCCTTACAATAAGACAACATAATTAAAGGGAGTGAAACACGGAATGCGCATTTAGCCATGCTTAAAAACAATAATTAAAACATAACTATGAAATAAAAAATTATTAAATAATTATTTTCTAGGTTTTCGTATCCTACTGATTTCAGTGATCTTTTAGTTGATGAGGAAGTGATACTTTCATATCAAATTACTTAAAGCTTGTGCTAACTTTGAAACATGAGGTTTTGCGGAGGACTTAGGGAAAGTGCGAACAAGTATCCCAAGAACAAAAAATGAAAATTTTAGTCATTTAATATCAATGGGTTACCAGTAAATGCTCTCGTGCCATATGACTTATTCGCACCTTCCTTAGATAAAATGAAAATCTAACAATTAAATCAGTTTATAATTTTAGCTATGGAAGGTGCGAATAAGTCACCAAACGCAAAAAAACGCCTATGTAAGTGATTGAATTTAATTGACTAAAAGTTTCATTTTCGTTGCGGAGGGTACTTATTCGCACCCTCCCTAGTTGAAAAACGAGCTCGCCATATTGAAATTAATTTTTTATATCCTTTTGCACTTTTTCGTAAAAGAGCGATGTGAATATTCAAATGGCATCCATGGCAACATCATTTACTAGTGTAATACAGGTCACTACATACGTATCAGATAGTGTTGTTAGATTTAAAATCAAGCGTTCGATGAGGTTAGTTTATTTGATGTTGAGAAGTTGGACTTCACTTTAAAACACATAGGGCTATCTATAGTAATGGAAGTGACGTTGTCAAGTTGAATCATAAGATGATGTTATGAATTGTACATTCACTGAAATTGTCTTCCGGACTGTAGTTAAAATATTTGAAAATTATAATGACCATAGAGTCTGGTTGAATAGGAATCTTATTGTTTTTTTGCTTTATCCTCGGTGGTGATGTAAAGCGATAGGAGGTGCTGCTATTCACCTTTAATAATTCTGAGCATAAGATATCCTCATGTTTCAATATATGGGGTTGCATTGCGCTATAGATGAAGGATTAGCCATCAATAGATAATTTTTATAAAAAAATAAATCGAATGATTTTGTTGAATTAAAAAATTAATTTCTGATATTCATGATTTCATATTCCTAGCATGTTCTAATGGCGGTGTAAAATGACTGTTCGTATAAAGGATTTTAGTGAAACATTGGAGTTAAGTAGTATAAGGAACGTCAAGATGTTTAAAAATAAAAATACAAACACTCTCCAAATAGAACATTACTCAAAAAAAATGACCATTAATGTAACTTATGGTCATGTATATTACTATGATGCAAAAAACACGCCTAGGGTAATGAAGTTGGGCCGGCGAGAAGCATCAATTCTTCGATACTTTATTGAGCATGAGAATGAAGTTATATCAAAAGAGGAATTGCTAGAATACGCTTGGACCGAATCAGTAGTTTGTGAGAATAGTGTTGTTGTAGCTATTTCTAATTTAAGGCAGCTTTTTAGAAAAGTCGATAAATCATGTGCTTGCATTAAAACTATATCTGGTCAAGGATATATATTTGTCGCATCATTATCTGGGTTTTCAGAAATCATATCTGGAGCTAATCATGCACATCAAAACTGAACGACTGCAACTTCCTTACACCATTAGAACTAGTGAGTTTACGATAAAACTAGAGCCGATAATAAACATTCCTACTGGAGAGGTACTGGCGTTTGAGGTGCTCTCTAGGGCTAAGGATGTGACTTTAAATAATGAGATATTTTTTAAATTTTTAACTACAGATGAACTTCTACAGCTTTTGCAGCGTCAAATGGAAAGATTTCAAAAGCTTAACGAGCAAGATGAAAATTATTTCTCGTCAATGTTTGTAAATGTCCCTATTGAATTTATCTATGACGAAAAAATAATATATGAATTATATCCTTTTTTTCATAAGTTCAAGATAAACTTTGAAGTTGAATGTAACTCTGGGATTTTTTTTCGCGATAGAATTTTATGGGAGCGCTCTAGTAAATTACTCTCGAAAGGTATTAATGTTTGGCTCGATGATGTGAGCGAGGATGAGTTCACCTCTGCTGAAGAACTAATTAATAACAAAGTTATATATGGGGTGAAACTAGATAAGTATAGTTTTTGGGATAGTTATGAGAATAACGCCAATCTATATGGCATAATTGGAGGTATTAGAGATAAGATGATTGTCGAGGGAATTGAGACAATAGACCATTTGGTTTATGCTAAAAATCAATCCGTTATATTTGGCCAAGGATATTTATGGAAATAATTTAATAGCTGTAACGGGTCACATGTGGTGCAATGTTCAGATTATGCATAACGCAAAGTCTTTTGGACACCGGAATTATTCCGGTGTCATAATTACCGTGTTTTAGCTTCCCCTGTCCGCCATTGAGAATATTAGTTATTTAATCATGGTTAAATAACCTGTATAGTTTGCCATGATGCGGCGTAAGCTGGGACATGTTTATGCGGATGGCGCCAATGACAGCAAAGCCAGCCATCAGCTTATCTCGCGCAAAAGTGCGACAGCCTGTATCCCGCCCCGCAAGAACGCTGGGCTATGGAAAAAGGGGCATCCAGGCCGTGCTGGTGATGCGCAAGGAAGGGCTGGCGCACTGGAAGAAGATATCGGGGTATCACCGTCGCTCGCTGGCAGAGACGGCGATGTATCGGTTCAAGCAGTTAATGATGGGCAAAATCAGTCTACGAACATACAACGGTCAGGTAGGGGAAGTGATGGCGTAAGTGAGTGCGATAAACAAACTGAACAGGCTTGGTCTGCCAGTCAGAAAGCCCCGAGTGTAACGTTCACTTGGGGCTAGGGCAGTTGTGGCTTGATGGTTGATTTGGGAAACATAGATGGTCGCCCCCGGTTTGCCAAGCCCTCAATCCATGAAAGTGAGTCAGGTGGAGATTGCAGCCATAGATCCGGATTTTGATCGAGGCTACTGCCTCTATCCCTGATGGAATTCGCTGGCTGGTTCCGCTATCAACGCCACGTACTTGGAAGTACTTTGTTTCCCTCGGGTTTTACCAGCCACGGTCTGACCTGTCTCGCCATCACTTCATGATTGCCTGTGCAATCGGTGCTTCCTTACCAATTTTTGGTCATAGGACTGTCAATCAGCCCTTACATTGCCAAACCTGTTTTTCATGCGGCCATGCCATAGTGGGCATCATATTTTCTGTCGTGTGCCAGCTGCGTATTCCGGCGAAGTTGAACAGCCATTCCGGCCAACGTGAACACCCTGATCCTTAACGCGCTCATGTCATCTCGTTTCTAACTCGACTGTTCAGATTGGGTCAACTCACTTCTCCTCTTTCTCATCGATTCTCCCTTCAGTGACAGCCGGTGAGCGTTGTGCATCAGCCGGTCCAGGATCGCATCTGCCAGGGTGTTGTCCCCCAAGCTCGCGTACCACTCTTCCGTTGGTAGTTGACTGACCACTACCGTCGAGTATTTTCCATACCGATCATCCATGATCTCCAGCAGGGCGTTGCGCTGCTCGGCATTCACCGCTTCCAGTCCCCAGTCATCGAGGATCAGCAGCTCTATCCTTGCCAGTTGACCCAGCAGTCTGGCGTAACTGCCATCTACCTTGGCCTGGCTCAGTTCAAGCAGCAGACGTGGCAGCCGGTAGTAACGAGTGCTATGTCCTTGCTGACAGGCTTGGTAGCCCAGCGCACAAGCCAGGTAGGTTTTTCCACAGCCACAGGGGCCGGTGATGAGCAGGTTCTGGCCTCGGCGTAGCCACTCTCCTTGGGCCAGGTTTGCTACCTGTGACCGCTCCAGGTTGCGTGCTGACTGGTAGTCCAGCTCCTGCACCGTGGCCTGGAGTTTGAGCCTTGCCTGCTTGACCAGCCGAGCTTGTTTACGCTGCTCCCGGCTCAGTTGTTCGTGTTCGACCAGCAGGCTTAGCCGCTCGATGAAGGGCAGCCCTTCGTAGGTACTCGCCTGTTCCAGTTGTTGTTGCACGGCATCCGCCATGCCGGTCAGCTTCAGGCTTCTCAGGAGGGTCAGGGTTTGTTGGGTCATGGGGCGTATCCTCTTCAGTGGAAGCTCTGGGGGCCACGGATGTTCTCGTGCTCTTGCGGTAACTCTGGATAGCTCAGCGGGCTTGCGGGCAGTTGGTCGCGGCCGCTTGTCAGCACCGACTTGAGCTGCTTGAGTCGCACTAGTCCTTCCCGATTAGCCAACTGGCAACAGGCCTCGACCCGTGATGGCGGATACTCCCGGCTCAGACTCAGTAGCCCCAGGCAGAGTCGGTATGCCTGCTCGGCATGGGCTTTCTCTTCCAGCCGTTCGCTAACCCAGCACAAGGTGCCCGGTCCGATATCAGCAGCCCACTGCTTGAGACGGCCTGGCGTCCAGCGTTGCTGCTTGCTGTGGCGTTCCGGCATGTGTTCCGGGAGCGTGCTCATCCCCGGGATAGTTTTACGCGGATGGCTCGCGACCAACTGTTGCTGGTGATAGACCTGAAGCAGGGTGTCGCCAGCATGGAGCTCCAGTTGCTGGCCCACATACTGGTGTGGCACCGAGTAATGGTGCTGCTCATAACTGACGTGATAGTCGATGTTGACCTTGACCGTTTTGATAGCGACATAGCGATAGGGATGCACCGGCAGTGGTCCCAGTGCCGGGCGGTCCAACTGCTCAAACGCCTCGCGCCGGTTACCGGGCAGTTGCTTGAACGGGCGCTCGTTGAGTTCGTTCAGCAAGGCCCGGATGCACTGGTTGAGCTC
This sequence comes from Aeromonas sp. R7-4, assembly GCF_040908055.1. NCBI lineage: Bacteria > Pseudomonadati > Pseudomonadota > Gammaproteobacteria > Aeromonadales > Aeromonadaceae > Aeromonas > Aeromonas sp. R7-4. Next base: position 1,070 of record NZ_JBFODA010000023.1, on the reverse strand, counting down.
GGCAAGCGAGAAGAAGGTCTGATGGCGCAGGCGGGCTAGGATCCAGCGCTCGACGATCTGCACTCCCACCTCAGCCTTGGCTTTGTCCTTGGGCTTGTAAGGGCGAGCTGGTATCACCGCCACCTGATAGTGCTCGGCCAACTGCTGGTAGCTGGGGTTGAGCTCGGGATCGTATCGGCAAGCCTTGCTGACACCGCTCTTGAGGTTGTCGGGGATCAGCAGTGCCGGGGTCCCGCCGAAAAACTCAAAGGCACGGGCATGGCTTTGCAGCCAGTCCGGCAGTGACTGTGACCAGGTGGCTTCGGCAAAGGTGTAGTTGGACGCACCAAGCACGGCGACAAAGATCTGGGCCTGACGGACCTCACCCGTGGAGGGCGAGACGATGGGCACCGTGGGCCCGCAGTAGTCGATAAAGAGCTTTTCTCCCGCCTTGTGGATCTGGCGCATGGAGCGCTTTTGCAACTGACACCAGGACTTGTAACGGTCGCAGAACTGGGAGTAGCTGTAACAGCTATTGGGATAGCGCTGGGTGTACTCCTCCCAGAGCAGTTGTTTGGAGACCCCCTTGCGCTTGAGCTCCTGATGGACAGAGGGCCAATCAGGCACGACATGGCGGGCCGAGATGGTGGTATCGGCCTGCGGATAGAACAGGGCAGCCAGTCGGGCATCATCAAGCTCGGTGGGCAAGGGCCAGGTCAGGCCGAGCGAATGGGCACTTTTGAGGAGTTTCTGGATGGAGCCAACGCTGACCTTGGTGCAGCAACTTATCTGGCGAACAGAGAGGTCAGCCTCCAGCCGCAGTCGCAGCACTTCACGAATTTTACGCATTGCAATCCTCTTGGCAGACATAGGCTCTTCCCTGGCAAAAGGGAGAGCGTATCAAAGGTTTTTAAATCAATGCGTTAAGGATGATTCCGGTGAGTGTGAACAGTGATTCCGGGATGTTGAACACTGTTTCCGGAAAGGAGGGGCAAAGTGTTCAGGTTGAACCGGAATGAGCGTTCACATTGGTCCGGAAATGGTGTTCACGTTGAACCGGAATCGGTGTTCATGATCAGCCGGAATATGCA
>NZ_JBFODA010000022.1:0-202694 GCF_040908055.1 Aeromonas sp. R7-4 | reverse complement strand
TGGCGGTGAGGGAGGGATTCGAACCCTCGATACGTTGCCGTATACACACTTTCCAGGCGTGCTCCTTCAGCCACTCGGACACCTCACCAAATTTTTACTTCTTTGAAGTGGCTTTCGGAACACGCTACGCGTGCTTTCTTGCCGACTTCGTCGGTGGGCAGCCACTCGGACAGCTCACCAAATTTTGGTCTGTGGTTTAACGTGTTCAGCCAACACGGGTCACTGCGCCATCGCGCCGGAACGGGGCGTAATTTAGGGGAAAGGCCCGCTGGCGTCAACGGCTTTTTGACCGCGGCGAACCGTTCGCGCATTTAACGCACAGCGCCATCCCCGGGATCAGTGCACGGACTCCGGTGCCACCTGGACTTCCGGCAGGTTCAGGAAGCCCAGGCGCTCGCACTCGGAGACCACTTCGTGGGTCGCGGAGGTGGTGCTTTCCACGAACAGCAGGAACTGCTCCACGCTGAGCCCCGCCCTGGTGAAGACGGTATGGCCGACGATGAGACGCGGCAGGTTGTCGTCGATGATGTCGAGGAACACCTTGAGGGACGGGTATTGCATGTTGAGACGGCCCAGCTCGGCCACGAGCGACAGCAATGCCGAGGGGCGCACTTCCAGCTCGGATGAGAACAGCAGCCCTTCCTCTTCGACGAAGATCCGGCTCTCCTGGATGCCCTCGACGGACTGCAGGGAGACCATGTGAATGCCGTGGCACTGATCGCACACATAGTGCTCGATCCGGGCCTGCTGCAACCAACGCATTATCATTTCAGAGCTGGGGATATTCATCATTTCCACGACACAATAAGGATCAAGGGGCGCAGTCTAAACCAATTTTCAGGCAACCAAAAGTAGAGGGGCCGGATCGGCCGTCGTCCCGCTTCTTTTTGACTATCCCAATGCCTATACTCAGCCATTCTCGTAGCGCACCCGCCTCCAACCAAAGAGCCCGATGACCATCCAAGAAAAGTATCGCCTGCACTTGAAATCCCTCTCGGATGAACTGCTCGCCCTGCAAAAACCCATCCGCATCCTGGATGCCATCAAGTGGCCCCGCCACCTGCAAGCCGACTTTCTCGCCAGAGGGGGGCAGGCGCTGCCCGCCATCGATGCCGACTTCTATCGCACCCTCCCCCTCGGCTTCGAGCCGCGCAACAAGTATCTGGAGCTCAAGGAGCTGAGGGACAGGATCCGCAGGCGGCTCGGCCCTCAGGACGATCTGGGCCGGATCCTGCAAGAGACGGTGGATCAGTACATGGTGGTGATCGAGATGCTGCGCCAGCGCGGGCAGCCGGACTTTCAGCGTTACAGCCAGCGACTCTACGGCTCGGCGAGCGATCACCTGCGCGGTGATCGCAAGACCCTGAAAGAGCTGGGGGCCAGATTGTGCGACATCTTCTCCCTGCCGGGGGCCCGCCATCTGGTGCGCCCCTACCCCAAGGAGTTCGAGGGGGACGCGGCGGTGGCCAGGCTGCAGGGCAAGCTGTCGAACTATTTCAGCGACGGCACCGTGCAGGTCAAGCTGAGCGATGGCATCGTCTCCGATGCCGCCGCCGGGGGGGATTACATCAAGCTGAGCTCCCACGCCCGCTTCTCTGAGCTCGACCTGCAGGTGCTGGAGGTGCACGAGGGCTGGGTCCACGTGGGCACCACCCTGAACGGTCGGCAGCAATCCTATGCCACCTGGCTCGGGGCAGGCTCGCCGCGCATCACCGCCTGTCAGGAGGGGTTGGCCGTGCTTATCGAGACCCTCACCTTCAGCTCCTTTCCGGACAGGGCCAAGCGCATCTCGGATCGGGTCATGGCCATCGACATGGCGGAGCGCGGCGCCGACTTCGTCGAGGTGTTTCGCCACTTCGTCGAGAAAGGCACCAGCGAGCACGACGCCTACAAGATCACCCAGCGGGTGTTTCGCGGCGGCATGGTGGCGGGGGGCGCCTGCTTTACCAAGGATCTCTCCTATGTGAAGGGCTATGTGGAGACCGTCAACTTCATCCGCAGCACCGTGCTGGAGGGAGTCCCCGAGATCCTGCCCATGCTGTTCGTCGGCAAGGTGACCCTGGACGACATCCCGGTGCTCTACCAGCACTATCTGGAGGGGCTCATCGATGCACCGCGCTACCTGCCCCCCATGTTTCGCGATCTCACCGGTCTCTACGTCTGGTTCGGCTTCGCCTCCGGCATGTCGCTCGTCGACATAGGACGGGTGCAGCAACACTTCCGCCAGCTGTTCCACCGCCTGCCGGTGGCCGATCCCATCATCGCCCCCGTCGACATCGAGATCGACTGAGCCCCGGGCAAACAAAAGGGCGCCGGATGGGCGCCCTTTGTGGATGATGGCCAGCCTTACTTGAACGCCCGTCCCTCCAGGTAGTGCTTGCGGCAGAGCGACACATAGCGATCGTTGCCGCCAATCTCCACCTGCTCGCCATCGCGCATCACCTGCCCCGCCTCGTTGACGCGAGAGTTCATGTGCGCCTTGTTGCCGCACCAGCAGATGCTTTTCAGCTCCTCGAACTTGTCTGCCAGGCATAGCAGGTGGTAGGAGCCAGGGAAGAGCTCCCCGCGAAAGTCGGTCTTGAGGCCGTAGGCGATCACCGGGATGTCCTGCTCGTCCACGATGCGGGCGAGCTGGTAGACCTGCTCGCGGGTCAGGAACTGGGCCTCGTCGACGATGAAGACATCGATGTGCCGCTCGGCGTGGCGGGCCTTGACCATCTCGAACAGATCGCAGCTGTCGCTGAAGACCTCCACCCTCAACTCCAGCCCCACCCTGGCGCTGATCACCCCGACGCCGAAGCGATCATCGATGGCGGGGGTCATGGCCAGCGGAACCATGCCCCGCTCCAGGTAGTTGAAGTGCGCCTGGATGAGCTGGGTCGACTTGCCCGAGTTCATGGTGGCGAATTTGTAGTGCAATGAAGCCATGGTGGAGTTCCGATACGGGAATGATGGGGGGCATGCTAACGAAAGCCCCCGCCAAAACCAAGGGACCCGAAGGCCCCTTGTTCTCTTATGCGACGGCCAGCGCGCGATGCTGCCGGGTTTTGCGCAGATGGTAGCCGGAGAAGATCAGGAACCAGAGCGCACTGACGGTAAAGCCTGCCAGCACGGAGTGCATCAAGCCCATCACCAGATAGCCGAGGGCGGCGCCGAAGGCGATGGCCAGCGCATAGGGCAGCTGGGTCATCACGTGATCGATGTGGTGGCAACCGGCCCCCGTGGCCGAGAGGATGCTGGTGCTGGAGATGGGCGAGCTGTGATCGCCGAACACCGAGCCCGCCAGCACGGCGGCCAGCATGGGCAGCATCAGGCTGAGGTCGCTGGCGGCCGCCATGTCGCCGGCGAGCGGCAGCATGATGCCGAAGGTGCCCCAGCTGGTGCCGGTGGCAAAGGCCATGGCACAGGAGAGGATGAACACCACCGCCGGCAGCACCTCGATGGGCAGGTTGCCGTTGGCCAGGGAGGCCAGGTATTTGCCGGTCTCCACGTCGCGCACCACGGCGCCTATGGTCCAGGCAAACAGCAGGATGTTGATGGCGGGCAGCATGGCCATGATCCCCTGAGGCGCGGCCTTCATCCAGTTGCTGGCCCCGAGCTTGAGGCGCATGGCCAGACCGATGGAGACCACCAGACTGCACAGGGCGCCATAGACCAGGGAGGAGCCGACGTTGGTGTTCTCGAACGATCCGAGCACGCTGAACGGCAGCCCTTTGCTCTCCAGCACGCTGGCTCCGGAGTCGATCATGAAGTAGACGGTGGCCAGGGTGAGGGTCAGGATCGGCAGCACCATGTCGATCATGCCGCCGTTGCTCTCCTGTGGGCTCTCCATGTCCAGACCGATGGGACGTCCCTTGGACTCATCCCACAGCTTGCCCTCCAGGGCCCACTGCTCATGCTGGCGCATGGGGCCGATGTCGAGCTGGAAGGCGATCACCACCAGCACCATGATCAGGGTGAACACCGCATAGAGGTTCATCGGGATCATCTCGACGAAGGCGGAGATGGGGCTCTGCTCGGTCAGACCGTGGGCCGCCATGATGCCCCCCACCAGGGCGATGATGTAGGCGCCCCAGGAGGAGATGGGCATCAGCACGCAGACCGGCGCCGCGGTGGAGTCCAGCAGGTAGGCCAGCTTGGCGCGGGAGATCTGGAAGCGATCGGTGACCGGACGGCAGATGGCCCCCACTGACAGGCTGTGGAAGAAGTCGTCGATGAAGAAGGCGAACACCATCATGCCGGTGAGGGTCTTGGCTCCCTTGCGGGTCTTGGCACGGCGCTCGGCCCACTCGGCAAAGGCCCGGGTGGCGCCGGAGACGCTCATCAGGCTGATGAGGCCGCCGAGCAGCAACATGAAGAGGATCATGTTGACGTTGTCGCGGTTGAGCGCACCGTCGACCCAGAAGATCCTGAGCACGGTGTCGAGCATGTAGTGCAGTGACGCGAGGGGTGAAAACTGGTTGAGCAGCAGGCTGCCCGCGACTATGCCCACCCCCAGCGACACCAGGACGCGACGGGTGATGATCGCCAGGGCGACGGCCAGCAAGGGGGGAACGACGGACCAACCGGAGTCGGCGTAATGAATGATGTCCATGATCTCTTTGCACCTAAAGACAACAGGTGGAGATCTACCGAGAGGATCAAAGAAACAAAACCCATGGGGAGGGTATACTCCTCAGCCCCTTCAGGTAGCGCTCCATAGTGGATGACTATGGCAGTCCTGCACCTATTAGATGCAGAACCAGCAACCCGGTATGATGGCCTGGTCACTTCGGCGCCGACTCCTTTCATCGAGCATCACAGGCATCACCCTCCGCTCGGTTACTCATAGGCAGCGCGCCTCTACTTAAAGGTATTCGCGGCACATTTTATCGAGCTACCGGGTGATAGCAAGTTTTTTGATTAAATTTCAAGGCAGGTATGGCACAAGCAAGGCAAATGGTAGTCAAATGGTGCGCCATCGCTCATGTCGACGATATTTTCATCTGGTTGGAACTCATTCGGAAATGAACGCAGACAGATGCGGGAAAATATATCGCCACGAATATTTATCTGACTTAATTTATCAGGCTAATTAATTATTTCGGCAGGCTTGACTTGAAGCCGAATCCCCCTATAGATTATCGAAAAAACAATCTCTTCCCCTAATATCTTGCTCGCGTGGTAGCCAATATGAACGAATTTTTGAAAGTACTGTTGAATATCCGTAGCCTGCGGGCGACTTGCCGCGAATTGACTCTGGAACAGCTGGAAGAAGGTTTGGAGAAACTCTCCGCCGTGGTGGCCGAACGTCAGCAGGATGAATCTGCCGAGCGCCAGGCCCGTGAAGAGCATCAAAAGAAAATTGCCGAATACGCCGAAATGCTGAAGGCAGCCGGGATCGATCCCGCTGAATTGGTCAATACCGTTGTCGCCGATGCTCCCAAGGCAAGCAAGGGCAAGCGAGCCCCCCGCCCCGCCAAATATCGCTATCTGGACAATGGTGTGGAAAAAACCTGGACCGGCCAGGGTCGCATGCCCTCCGTCATTGCCAAGGCCGTGGCCGAAGGCAAGTCGGTGGAAGAATTTGCCATCTGATCCCTGGCACTCTGTCCCGCCCAATAAAAAACCTCGCTAGGCGAGGTTTTTTATTGCCCGCTCCATGAGCTCCTCAGCGCCTATCCGCCGCCTTGACCCAGAGGATCTCCGGCGTGCCCGAGGAGACCAGCAGGTATCTGGCTACGGTGAAAAACCAGTCACTCAGCCGGTTCAGATAGGGCAACACGGCGGGGTTCACCCGCTCCTCGCGGCTCAGGCCCAGCAGCAGGCGCTCGCAGCGACGGGTCAGGGTTCGCACTACGTGAGCCTGGGCCGCCGCCCGCGAGCCGCTCGGCAGGATGAAGTTGCGCAGGGCCGGTAATTGGGCGCTATAGGCATCGATCTGTTGCTCGAGCCGAATGGTCCAGCGCTCGTTGACCTGCCACAAGGCGGGATTTTGCGCCTCGCTGGAAAAGGCCAGCTCGCCCCCCAAATCAAACAGCTCCTGCTGCAACAATATCAATTCGGCCAATAATGCCGTCTCGTCGGCGGGTATTTCGGCCATCAAGAGCCCTATCTGGGAATTCAGCTCATCGATGGCGCCATAGGTTTCCACGCGCCGATCATCTTTAGCCAAAGACGTGCCGTCGGCCAGCCGCGTGAGTCCTTTGTCCCCCTGCCTCGTATATATTCTCATTCTGACATCCTGTTAATAATGGGAATAATCATCGACTCCAGCCCATTGAGTTTTATCTCGTAGGCCAGCGCCAATGACTGGCCAAGGGCACCGGCCGGAAAACCGCTGCGCGCCAGCCACACCAGATAAGGCTCCGGAATATCGATGATGCGTCGCCCCCGATATTTCCCGTAGGGCATCTTGCTGGCCAGGGTGAGCAATACCCGTTCATCGGAGAGTCCGTCCATATCAATCGATATTCAGGTATTTGTGGGTCTGGATGGAGAGCCGCCAGTTGCGGGCGATGCAGGTCGCCATGGCCAGCTCGGTGGCCCTGGGCTTCTGGCTGATGGGTTGCAGTGCGATCACCACGTCGGGGCGCAGCCGGGCAGTCGCCAGCAGGGCATCCAGCTCCTCGATATGGTGCTCGGTCGCCACCGGATGCTTGATCTCGTTGGCCCGCTCGAGGGCCGACACCAGCACCGGCAGGCCCCCCTTCATGCCGATCTTGGGGGAGACAGTCACCCAGGTCTGCTCGTGGGTCAGGATCTCGCTGGTACCGCTGGTCTCGATCTGAACCTGGTAGCCCGATGCCACCAGGGCCGACGAGAGCTCGTTCAGATCATAGAGGCAGGGCTCGCCGCCGGTTAACACCACGTGGCGCGCAAGGTAGCCAAGCCGCTGGAAGCTGGCCAGAATATCCTCCGTGCTCATCCTGCTCCAGCCATCGGATTCGTTGGATCGATCGAGCACCTCGTCGCGCGCGACCTCGCGCTCGGGATCCACGACCCAGGTATGGCGGGTATCGCACCAGGGGCAGCCCACAGGGCAGCCTTGCAGGCGTACGAAGATGGCGGGCAGGCCGGTGAAGACCCCCTCCCCCTGGATGGTCTGGAAGATCTCGTTGATTGGGTAGTGCATCTTGATCACGACTGGCTGCAAAAGCCGCGGATTATACCCCAAAGGCTGCCGAGGCGCAGGCTCAACATCCGCTTTTCTCGCCGAGCCCGGTTTTCTCAAACAGCCTAGCCCGGATGCCCCCCTGATCGGCCAGATAGCGATCGAGCCCCCGCCGCCGCAGTTCGCAGGCAGGACAGGTGCCACAACCGTCCCCCTGAATGCCGTTGTAGCAGGTGAGGGTCTGGTGGCGCACGGTGTCGAGGTGGCCATAGTGATCCGCCAGCGCCCAGGTCTCGGCCTTGTCGAGCCACATCAGGGGGGTCTCGAAACGAATGGCGCGATCCAGCCCGAGCGACACCGCCTGGTTGAGCGCCTTGACGAAGTCGTCGCGGCAATCGGGATAGCCGGAGAAATCCGTCTCGCACACCCCGGTGATCACTGCCTCGGCACCGACCTGGTAGGCATAGATGGCGGCCAGGGTCAGGAACAGGATGTTGCGCCCCGGCACGAAGGTATTGGGCAGGCCGTTATCCTGCAGTTCACCGCTGACCGGTATGTCGTCCCGGGTCAGGGCAGAGATGGCCAGCTCCCCCAACATGGTCACGTCCATCACCTTGTGGGCGGCGATCCCGAGCGTCCCTGCCAGCTGGCGGGCGGTCTCTATCTCCGCCCGGTGGCGCTGGCCGTAATCGAAGGTGATGACGTGCACTTCGTCATAACGGGCCTGTGCCTGCACCAGGCAGGTGGTGCTGTCCTGCCCCCCACTGAATACCACGACGGCTTTTTTCACGTTGGTCACTCCTCTTGGCCCCCTGACGAGCAGGCGGCGTACTCTGGACAGTTCATCGGCGGCGGCCATCGGCAAACTCATGCCACTGCCGGTTCAAATGGGTAAAGAGCGCCATCAGCGGGGCGAAGCGCTCGGTGTCCCCCTCCCACTGGGATAACAGATGGTAGCCCGCCTCCAGGGTCGACAAGGCCCCGGGAAAGGGGCTTTTGCGAATGGAATATTGCCCGGCGATGGCGCCGAGCGTGATCCGCGGCAGCCCGAGCAGGGCCGGGTTGCGGTGCAACATGCGATAGGCCTTGCGCCAGGTGCCGTCGAGCAGGATAAAGTGCGCGCTCGCCTTCCCTTGCCCTGCGCGGCGTGCAAGGTGCGCCCTGGCCTGTAGCGGAGTCAGCGCCTCGTCATCTGGCCACAACAGGTAACACTGCACGTCGGGGTCGGCCAGCAAGGCGTTGAGCCCTTCGTCCCCCTCAAAATCCTCTCCCACATGGATGCGGGCATGGCCGAGCGAAGCGGCCAGCAGCGCCGCCGTCCCCTTGGGGTGACCCACCTCGGTCGGGTGTTGCAGGATATGGAGCGGAGCATGATGGGGCACTTGCCGAACATATTCGCACAGGCACGCTTTGAGGGCTCGGGTACAGCGTGTACAGTATCGGCTCTCTTTGTCGTTGGGCTGTTTCATGTTGTCAGAAAAATCGGGTCTGCTCTGGGTCATCACGCTTTCGCTCGTCACTGCCTTGCTCTTCTTCACCGTGCCAAACCATCAGCTCGCCTTCGATCGCAACCTGATCGCCCAGGGGGAAGGGTGGCGCATCATAACAGGCAATCTGGCCCACACCAATCTGTGGCACCTGCTGCTCAACCTGAGCGGACTGGCGGTCCTCTACAGCCTGTTCCAGGAGTACCTGGCGGCCTGGCGCCTGCCCGTGCTGCTGTTGCTGCTGGGCGCGGCCGTGGGGCTGGGGATCTGGTGGTGGTGCCCGCAGACCCAGTGGTACATGGGGCTGTCCGGCCTGCTGCACGGCCTGTTCGTGTGGGGCGCCATGCAGGACATCCGTTACCGCCGCTATTCCGGCTGGCTGATGCTGGCGGGCATCGTCATCAAGCTCGGCCTGGATTTCTACAGTGCCGGGGAGAGCCCGGTCTCCGCCCTCATCGGTGCAAGGGTACACATCGAATCCCATTTCATCGGCTCGGCCGCCGGCCTGCTGCTCGGTCTCTTCCCCCTCGGCCTGGGTGTGCAGGCCGTCAAGTCTTGAACCCTGCGGGTACGAGGTTCACCCGCTCATAGCAGCACTAGTCTTTCCATCAAAATGCAACAGGCCGGATCGGGATCCGGCCTGTTGCATTTGGGCGACACAAACTAGCCGTTGAGCTCGGCGTTGATCGCCCCCAGCACGGCGGCTGGATCCGCAGCCTGGGTGATGGGACGACCGATCACCAGATAGTCGGCCCCCGCCTCCACCGCGGCCCGCGGTGTCATGACGCGGCGCTGATCCCCGGCGGCCGAGCCGGTCGGACGAATGCCCGGGGTCACCAGCTTGAAGTTGGCGCCGAGCAGGGCCTTTAGCGCGCTCGCCTCTTCGGCGGAGCAGACCACCCCGTCCAGTCCCGCCGTCTTGGCAAGGGTGGCCAGGCGGATCACCTGCTCGGCCGGGGTCACATCCAGACCCAGAGGAGCCATGTCGGACTGCTCCATGCTGGTCAGCACCGTCACCCCGATGAGCAGGGGCGCCTTGTCACCATAGGGCAGCAGCGCCTCCCTGGCGGCCCGCATCATGCGCTCGCCACCGCTGGCATGGACGTTGACCATCCAGACGCCGAGCTCGGCGCTGGCGGCCACGGCCTTGGCGACCGTGCTGGGGATGTCGTGGAATTTCAGATCCAGGAAGACGTCGAAACCCTTGGCCACCAACTGGCGCACGAACTGGGGACCAAACAGGGTAAACATCTCCTTGCCCACCTTGAGGCGGCACTGGGCCGGGGAGATCTGCTCAATGAAGGCGAAGGCATCGGCCTCGTGCTGATAATCCAGCGCAACCAGTACTTTGGGGTCTTGCATGTCACTTCCTATGGGTTGTTATGCCATCTCCAGGCGCAACACGAGCCGGGGCCCCGGTTGCGCACTGGCATCTGAATCACTTGGATAGCCCTGTTCGTCCGGGGCTCAGGCCTGCTAAGCCCAAGAGGCAAGGCACCTTGTGCCCTTCATTCCCCATCCAGACCGCGGATCGGCTTGATGGTGCCCCACTGCCGGCAGGAGGGGCACTGCCAGAACAGCGAATGGGTGGCGAAGCCGCACTGGCGGCATTTGTGGGTCGATTTTATCTTGATCTGCTCGCCCACCAGTTGCTGCAGCAGCTCGAGGCTCTCCTTGGCCGGCCCCTCCTCGGCGCTCGCCAGCTGGAAGCCCACCAGTTGGTAGAAGCCCTTCATGGAGGGGTGGCGCCGCAACTGGCGCAGCACCAGGGCGCGGGCCTGGTTCAGGCCATCGCGCGCCTCCACCAGATTGGCCAGGGCCAGGGTCACACTGACGCCGGCATGATCCTCCACCGCTTTCTCCAGCAGCGGGATCAGCTCCTGGCTGCGGCCCGTCTGCTGGTAGCACCGAAGCAGTTTTGGCATGGCTTCGGAGGCAAAGTCGATGTCCTGCTCGAACACCCGCAGCAGATCCTTGCTGGCCTCCTCGTACCTGCCCTCCTCCATCGAGAGCTCAGCAAGGCGCAGGCTGGCGCGCGCGCAGGCCGGGTGAGCGACGAGCGCACGTTTCAGCCTGGCGATGCCCGCCGACTTGTCGCCGTCGCGCAAGGCGCTCTCCGCCTGTTCACAATAGAAATGGGAGATGGGCTCGGCCAGTTTCTTGCCCTGGAATTTCTGCAGGCGAATAGCCACCTCGATGGCCCTGTCCCAGTCGCGCAACTGCTGATGGATCACGAGCAACTGGGAGAGCGCCGTCTCCTCGAAGTCGCTGTCCTCGCACAGCTCCTTCCAGATGGCCTCGGCTCGATCCAGCAGGCCGGCGGCCAGAAAATCGCGGGCCAGCTCCTGCAGCGCGAGCTGACGCTGCTCACGGGTCAGCTGACGGGCGACCAGGTTCTGGTGGATCTTGATGGCGCGATCGACCTCGCCCCGTTGACGGAACAGGTTGCCGAGGGAGAGGTGGGTTTCGATGGTTTCGCTGTCGACTTCCAGCAGCTGGATAAAGAGATCCACCGCCTTGTCCGACTCGTCAGAGAGCAAATAGTTGAGGCCCGCCACGTACTGGCGGGAAAACTGGTTACTCTGTTGCTGGGTGTCCTGGCGAACACTCCTGCGGCCCATGTACCAGCCATAACCGGCGGCGATGGGCAACAGCAGGAAAAGCAGTTCAAGCATCGAGGGACATTATTCCTTGGCTGTCGACCGGGCAAGCTCCAACTCGCGAGATTGACGACGCATGGTTCGGTTCAGGGTGCGATTTTGCAGTTTGAGACGCAGGAACAGCAGACCAAATACCAGCCAGCCCAGCAGAAAACCGCCGGCGAAGAAGAACCCCAGCAACATGGAGAGCGAGAACTCACCCTGAGCTATCAGATAATTGAACTGAACCAGCTGACCATTTTGCGATCCTATGGCCAGGGTCAATACAAACACCAGCACCAATGGGATGAGGGCCAAGATACGCTTCATAGGAGCTCCCTGTCTGTAGCTAATGAGAGACTGATTATCCTTAAAATCGCAGGCAGACTCTAGAGCGAATGGGAAAAGAGTTCTAGAAACCCGACAATGAACGGCCTCAATGTCGTAAAAATAAAAAAGGCATACCCTTGTATGCCAATTTCTGCATTATTCGACGATGTTGACGCGCTCGCGCAACTCTTTGCCAGGCTTGAAGTGCGGGACATATTTCCCGGTCAGTTCAACCTTGTCCCCTGTCTTGGGATTACGGCCCACGCGAGGCGCACGATAGTGCAGTGAGAAACTTCCAAATCCTCGGATTTCAATCCGGTCGCCGTTTTGCAAGGTCGATGCCATCTGCTCAAGGATCTCCTTGATGGCGGCTTCAACATCCTTGGCCGGCATGTGCATGCGGCTGGCTGCCAGTTGTTCGATGAGATCTGATTTGGTCATAAGGTTAAATCTCCTTCCCCGATCACATGCAATAATCATTTTGCCAGGATAAAAAAGGGCGGCGCAATGCCGCCCTTTTCTTGCATCAAGGATTATTCACCCTTGGCGGCTTTGAACGCTTCAGCCATGGCGTTGCTGAACACAACTTCTTCTTGCTGGTTCAGGCTGTCGATGGCAACACGCTCGTCAGCCTCGTCCTTGGCACGGACAGACAGGCTTACGGTGCGGTTCTTGCGATCAACGCCCATGAACTTGGCTTCAACTTCGTCACCAACAGACAGCACCAGAGTGGCGTCTTCTACGCGGTCACGAGCAGCGTCGGAAGCACGCAGGTAGCCTTCCACGCCGTCAGCCAGTTCGATCACGGCGCCCTTGGCATCAACCTCGGTAACCTTACCCTTCACGATAGCACCTTTCTTGTTGTCAGACAGGTACTTGTTGAACGGGTCTTCTTCGATCTGCTTGACGCCCAGGGAGATGCGCTCGCGCTCCGGGTCCACTTGCAGAACAACGGCTTCGATCTCGTCGCCCTTCTTGAATTCACGCACGGCTTCTTCGCCCTGGTTGTTCCAGGAGATGTCAGACAGGTGAACCAGGCCGTCGATGCCGCCATCCAGACCGATGAAGATACCGAAGTCAGTGATGGACTTGATCTTGCCGGAAACACGGTCGCCCTTGGCGTGAGTTTCGGCAAACAGCTGCCACGGGTTGGACTTGCACTGCTTCAGACCCAGGGAGATACGACGACGCTCTTCGTCGATGTCCAGAACCATCACGTCAACCACGTCGCCAACGTTGACAACCTTGGACGGGTGGATGTTCTTGTTGGTCCAATCCATCTCGGATACGTGTACCAGGCCTTCAACGCCTTCTTCGATTTCAACGAAGCAGCCGTAGTCGGTCAGGTTGGTCACGCGGCCAGACAGACGGGTGGTCTCCGGGTAACGCTTGGCGATAGCAACCCAGGGATCTTCGCCCAGCTGCTTCAGACCCAGGGATACACGGGTACGCTCGCGGTCGAACTTCAGAACCTTGACTGCGATCTCGTCGCCAACGTTGACGATTTCGGAAGGATGCTTAACGCGCTTCCACGCCATGTCGGTGATGTGCAGCAGGCCGTCAACACCGCCCAGATCTACGAATGCACCGTAGTCGGTCAGGTTCTTGACGATACCCTTAACTTCTTGACCTTCTTGCAGGTTGGCCAGCAGGCTTTCGCGCTCGGAGGTGTTCTCGGTTTCGATCACGGCACGACGGGAAACCACAACGTTGTTGCGCTTCTGGTCCAGCTTGATGACCTTGAACTCGAGTTCTTTGTTTTCCAGGTGAGCGGTGTCACGGATCGGACGCACGTCAACCAGAGAACCCGGCAGGAAGGCACGGATGCCGTTCAGTTCAACGGTGAAACCACCCTTGACCTTGCCGTTGATGATACCGATAACGGTAGCTTGCTCTTCGTAAGCTTTTTCAAGCTGCAGCCAGGCTTCGTGGCGCTTGGCTTTTTCGCGGGACAGCTTGGTTTCGCCGAAACCATCTTCGATAGAGTCCAGAGCCACGTCAACGGAGTCACCTACGTTGATTTCCAGCTCGCCCATGGCGTTCTTGAATTCTTCAGCCGGGATAGCGGACTCGGATTTCAGACCGGCGTCAACCAGTACGAAACCATTTTCGATAGCAACGACAGTGCCCTTGACGATGGAACCTTGACGGGTTTCAACGGCGTTCAGGGACTCTTCAAAGAGTTGAGCAAAAGATTCGATCATTGTTTATGTCACAAATGAAACATCCACTCGCAATCCGGCACAAGCGGGGTTGTTTTTAATTATCTGCGCCATCCGTGGTGCAGACGACTGGCATCAGCTCGCGCCGATGTCACCAAGTTGTTGCTCCGCATAGGCGAGTACCGTCACCAGCACTTCATCTATGGTCATAGACGTTGAGTCTACCACAAGAGCATCTTCCGCGGGTTTCAGGGGGGCGACGGCGCGATTTCTGTCGCGATCATCACGTTCCCGAATCTCGGTTAAAAGACGCTCAAAGTTAACATCAAAGCCCTTATCTTGCAACTGCTTATAGCGGCGCTGGGCCCGCTCCTCGGCGCTGGCGTCGAGGAATATCTTCACCTCGGCCTCGGGGAAAACCACTGTGCCCATGTCGCGGCCATCGGCGATGAGGCCGGGAGCCTGACGGAAGGCACGCTGACGGCGCAGCAGGGCTTCGCGCACCCGGGGGAAGACGGCGACCTTGCTGGCGGCATCGCTCACTTCTTGGGAGCGAATGGTACGGGAGACATCCTCCCCTTCCAGCACCACCTTGACCAGATCCCCATCGACCTGGAACTGCACGTCCAGGTTGGCGGCCAGGGGGACCAGCGCGGCTTCGGAGTCAAGCTCCACATCGTGATGCAAGGCCGCCAGGGCCAGCACCCGATAGATGGCTCCGGAGTCGAGCAGGTGCCAACCCAGTTTCTCTGCCAACAGCTGGCACAGGGTGCCCTTACCGGCTCCACTCGGGCCATCAATTGTCATAACAGGGGCCATACGAGCCATAACTTTTCTCCTGCGTACTCGGCATCTTGACGGGTTGCCCGCATCCCTGATCGGGATGGGATAATGGGCGCCGATTATACCCGAATGCATCGACGCTGGCAGTTGTCAGGGCACACAATTGCGCAAAAGTCGTCGCGATTGCGCCTATTATGACCAATCTGCTAACCCCCTCCTCGCGCAAGGTTTTGTTCTTATGGTTGTTATGCACAAGGCGCGCTACACTAGCCGCCCTTTTTCAAGCAGCTGTAGTCAGGAGCAACCATATGAGCAGCGTTACCCTCGTGGCCAAATCCAAGTTGCCGACCCCCTGGGGCACTTTCACGCTGGTTGGTTTTCAGGAAACCGGCACTGGCAAGGATCATGCCGCGCTGGTGATGGGCGACATCACGAACGGTGAGCCCGTGCTGGGGCGCATCCATTCCGAGTGTCTGACCGGGGATGCCCTGTTCAGCCTGCGCTGCGACTGCGGCTTCCAGTTGCAGGCCGCCCTGGAGAAGATCGCCAAGGCAGGCCGCGGCGTCCTGCTCTATGTCCGTCAGGAAGGGCGCGGCATCGGCCTGCTCAACAAGATCCGCGCCTATCACCTCCAGGATCAAGGCGCCGACACCGTCGAGGCCAACGTGGCGCTGGGCTTTGCCGCCGACATGCGCGACTACACCATCTGTGCCGATATGCTGAAGGCCCTGGAGGTCAAGTCCCTGCGCCTGATGACCAACAACCCGCGCAAGATGAAGGCGATGGAATCCTTTGGCATTCCGGTGGCGGAGCGCGTGCCGCTGCAGGAAGGGCGCAACCCCCACAACGAGTTCTACCTCTCCACCAAGGCGAACAAGCTGGATCACCTGTTCAAGAAGTGATGCCCGGCGAGTCAGCGCCGACATGAAAAACGCCTCCCGTTGGAGGCGTTTTTTGTGGGTGCCGTCACCGCGGGCGGCGGTCCCTGGCGGGGCCATCCTCGGGCGAGGCCTGGGACAATAGAAAATCCCGCAGCGCCCGATTGGCCATGGAAAGCGGGTCCCCCCGCCGCCAGGCCACGCAGAGGTCCAGGAAGATGGGCGGCGCGAAAGGCACGCCGGTGAGCGCCGGCTCCTCTTCCAGCGCCATGCGCAGAAAGGTGGTCACGGCGAATCCCTGCCGCACCACCGCCTTGAGCAGTGGTATGAGATTGCTCTCGAAGGCGATATTGGGCTCTAGCCCAAGCCCCTGCGCCAACACCTCCATGTGCTCCCTGTGGTAGAACCCCCGCCGGAACATGGCGAGCTCCTGTTCGAAGAACTGCGCCAGCGAGACCGCATCCGCGCCTCGCAGCGGGTGCTCCTCCCCTACCACCATCAACATCTCTTCGCGCAGCAGCTGGGCCCCCTCGAGGGCCGGCGGCAGATCGCTGGTGATGAGAATGGCGAGATCCAGGCTGCCGTCCACCATGCGGCTGAGCAGTTCCCGGGTGCCCGCCTCCTCCACCCGGATCCTAAGACCCGGATAGCGGTGCTTGAAGGCCATCAGGATAGGGGGAAAATAGTAGGACCCCATCATGTAGGGGATGCCGATGCGCACCTCCCCCCGCTCCAGCCCCTTGAGCTCGGCCATCTCGGCCTCGGCCTGGTGCATCTGGCGCAGCAGCCGTTCGGCATGACGGCAGAGCACCTCTCCCTCAGGGGTGAGGCGCACGCTGCGATCTTGGCGGTCGAACAGCCGCAGATCGAGCTGCTGCTCCAGCTTGGCGATGGCCATGCTAACGGCCGGCTGGGCCACATGCAGTGCCTGGGCTGCCCGGGTGAAGGAGCCGGCATCGCGCACCGCCAGCAGATAACCTAGCTGTTTCAGATCCATATCAACTTTATTTATTAGAGTGATAATTTAAATATATTATATTTATATATCGCGCCGCACTACCCTGCACAAAAGTCGTCGGGACACCTCCATATGATCGAAGTCGGAAGTCGCGAATGGATACGCGCCACCCTGGCCCTCAGCCTGGGCTCCTTCCTGGTATTTCTCAATCTCTACCAGACTCACCCCCTGCTCCCCCTCCTGGCCGAGGTCTTCTCGGTCAGCTCCCTGTCCGCCAGCTGGACCCTCGCCGGCTGCACCGCCGGGCTCGCGGGCTCCCTGCTCATCTGCGCCCGTCTGGCGGACCGATTCGGACGGCGGCGGATCATGCTGTGGAGCCTGATCGGCGCCATCCTGCTCTCCCTGTGCATCCCCTGGGTGACCCGCTTCGATCTGCTGGTGAGCCTGCGCATCCTGCAGGGGGCCCTGCTGGCGGGGTTGCCGGCCACCGCCATCGCCTACATGGGGGAAGAGTTCAGCAAGCGCGCCCTGATCGTCGCCGTCGGGGTCTACATCGCCGCGAACTCCCTCGGCGGCATCGCGGGCCGGGTGGTCGGCGGCCTGCTGGCCGGCTGGTTCGGCGACTGGCAGCACACCTTCCTCGGCATCGGGGCCATCAGCCTGACCCTGTTGCCCCTGGTCATCTGGCTGCTGCCAGCCCAGACCCGCTTCGTGGCCGTGGAGCCCGCCCCCGGCCAGTTGCGCCGCGCCATCCAGAGTCACCTCGGCAATCCACTCCTGGTTGGAGCCTACCTCATCGGCGGCCTCAACTTCATGGTCTTCTTGAACCAGTACAGCTACCTCACCTTCCTGCTGGCCAAGGCCCCCTTCTCCCTGCCGACCCAGTGGCTCGGCATGCTGTTCCTGACCTACCTCACCGGCACCCTAGCCTCCTCCCTGAGCGGCCGCGGCGCCCATCGCTTTGGGGCACAGCGCATGCTGCTGGCGGGAATAGCCCTGATGGCGCTCGGCAGCCTCGCCCTGTTGCAGGGAACCCTGGTCGCCATCATAGGGGGACTGCTGGTCTCGAGTTTCGGTTTCTTCCTCGCCCACGCCTGCGCCAGCGCCTGGGTCGGCCAGCACGTGGAGCACGACCGGGCGCTCGCCTCGTCGCTCTATCTGGTGGGGTACTACCTGGGGGCCAGTCTGGGCGGGCTCTATCTGCATCCCTTCTGGGAGCGGGGGGGACTAGGGGGATTGGTGCTCGGCATCGAGCTGGTGCTGGGGGTGACCGCAGGCTTGAGCCTCTGGCTCGGCCGGTTGAAGGGGCGCATGGCACCGCCCCCTCCCGTCACCCGGCACGGCGTTCGGCCGTCAGTTCACAGGCCGTCGTAATAGTCCAGCGGGACCGGCACCACGGCGCCGGTGCACAGCTCTTCGTCGATCACCTCGCTCAGAGGGCGCAGATGAAACTTGATCTGCCCCGAGGGCAACATCAGGCCCACGTCCGGATTGCGCCTGTCGTCGATGTTGGCCGTCTTGAAGGCCACGCCGGGATGGGCCGCCACCAGGGCGTGCAGCGACGGCACCACTAGCTCGATATGCTCGAGACCGGCCTGATGGCTGCGACCCGCCTTGGGGGCGGCCAGCTCGATGCAAGGAACGGTGACCTGTTGCCAGCAGACGGGCTGGTGCAGGCGATAGGTGGCGATGGGGCGGCCTCCTATCATCCCCTCCACCAGCAAGACCCCGTGGGCCGCCAGTGCCTCTTTCAAGTCCAGGTATTCCGGCAGGGTGGCAGCCCGGTAGCAGAGGTGATCCACCACGGGGAACGCGGAGCCCCCCATGACGGCCTGCATTTCCGTGAGCAGTTGGCAAACGAATGGGGCCATGGGCCCCAGCGTGGAATCCAGTGGATGAGACATGATCACCATTTCTTCTTCGGTTGGAACAGGACGTCCAGTTCGTCCGCCTCTTTGTCCTTGATGTTCTGCAGCTCCTTCTCGCTGTGCTGCTGCAGGTGTTCTTCCAGCTGCCGCATCCCCTGGCGCATGTCCTCTTCCCGCGCCAGCAGGTAGGGATCCTTGTCGGAGACATTGGCCAGGGCGCCGAGCCCCTTGGTATAGAGCTGACGGCAGGTGCCGTACTGCCCCTGGATCTGGGCATCCATGGCCCGCTTGAGCAGGTTGGCGATGTTGATCTTGAGCTGCATCAGCTCGAGGCGGCGATCCTCCTGGGCGAACCCCTGGGGATCTATCTTGCCCTTGTTGTGCTCGACCCGCAGCACGGCTCGCATCTTCTTGGCCAGTTGCAGCATCTGGATAGCCTGGCGGTCGGACTCCGGCGTCTTGAAGTGCCCCTCGTCCTGGCTGCTGTAATTCTCCTGCACATTCTTGATCTGGGTCTGGACGTCGGCGATGCGCTGCTTGATCTGCACGTTGGGCATCACCAAGGCGATGGCGCGATAGGCATCCAGGATGCGGTGCTGCATCAGCAGTACCATGTTCTTGGAGAAGGGCACCAGGTTGACGTTCAGCAGCAGCTCTTCGGTCTCGTCCGCCACGGCCTTGTGACGGGCGATGGCTTGGCGCTTGTCGGCCTCTGCCTTCTGTTTGTATTGCTGCACCACGTTGTAGGCGATGACCAGAAACAGGAGTGCGCCGATTGACAGCAATATCAAGGTTAAAATCATAGGGTGTTCACACTCCAGTCCCAATCCAATTGCGAGATCCTACAACAGCTTAGCCCCGTAGGGTAGCGCCCAGATCCCAGCTTGTCTCACAACAACGCAACCAAGTGACAGCCATCTCCATGGCGTCATGCTCCATATCGCCCGCCGCCTCCATTACTTGAGGCAAAAACCCTTTGACTGCAGGAAGCCCAGCATGAAGGGTCTGGCCTCCTTCCCGAGGATGGCCTTAATCTGCCCGCTCCAGGTCTGCTCCTTGTTGTTGCTGCTGCGCGCCTGGTAGTAGTCGTGGATCTGCCGATCATATTGGGCCAGCAGGGCGCGATCGAGCGTCTCTGGATAGCGGTTCTCGTGCACCACCAGGGCACGGGGCAGCCGCGGCTTCTGCTCGGGCTGCTGGGCGGGATGGCCCAGGCAGAGGCCGAATAGGGGGATCACCTGATGGGGCAGCCCCAGCAGCTCGCTCACCGCGGCCGGGTTGTTGCGGATGCCGCCGATATAGACACCGCCCAGCCCCAGGGACTGGGCGGCCAGCAGCGCATTCTGTGCCATCAGGGCGCCGTCGATGGCACCGATGAGGAGCTGCTCCACGAAGCCGGTCCGGGCCTCCGGTACTATCTGGCTGTGGCGCTGGTAGTCGGCACAAAACAGCAGGAACTCCGCCGCCTCGGCCACGTAGGCCTGGTGGCCGGCCAGCTCGGCCAGACTGGCGCGCAACCCCTTGTCCGTCACCCGGATGATGCTGTTGGCCTGCAGGAAGCTGGAGCTGGCGGCGCTCTGGGCGGCGCTCAGGATCTGATCGAGTTGCTCGGCACTGACGGGCTCCGGCGTGAACTGGCGAATGGAGCGATGGGAAAGGATGAGATCGATGGTCGGGTTCATGGTACCTCCGCAGTGGAGGCCACACTGTACCCAAAAAAAGCGAGGGGCCCAAGGCCCCTCGCCGCCCTCAGGGGGCAGGATAGACATAGGGAGCCTGCAACCCGAGCGGGAACCCCAGCGCCCAGTAGAGCAGCAGGAAGCACGTCCAGCTCACCAGGAAGGCCAGGGAATAGGGCAGCATCATGGAAACCAGGGTACCGATGCCCGTGCTCTTCACGTACTGCTGGCAATAGACCACCACCAGGGGGAAGAAGACCATCAGCGGGGTGATGATGTTGGAGGCGGAATCCCCCACCCGATACGCGGCCTGGGTCAGCTCCGGCGAGATCCCCACCGCCATCAGCATGGGCACCAGAATGGGGCTGATGAGGGCCCACTTGGCGGAGGCCGAGCCCACCACCAGATTGACGGTGGCGGTGAGCAGTATCATGCCGACTATGGTCACCTCGCCGGGCAGTGCCAGGGCGTGCAGCACCTCGGCGCCGGAGAGGGCCAGCAGGGTTCCCAGGTTGGAGTCACCGAACGCCTTGATGAAGAGGGCGCAGAAGAAAGCCATCACCATGTAGGAGCCCATCTTGTTCATGGTGGCGGACATGGCATCGATCACGTCCTTGCCGCTCCCGAAGCTCCCCGCCACGAAGCCGTAGACGATGCCAGGCAGGATGAAGAGCAGGAAGATGAGGGGCACGATGGACTTCATCACAGGGGCGGCGAAGGTGGTGAGAGAACCGTCCGGCGCCCGCAGCGGCGAGTCGCCCGGCGACAGAGCCAGCCCCAGCAGCACCACGGCCGCCAGCATGGCGAAGCCGGCCCAGTTGAAGGCTCGGCTCTCCCGTGCGCTGTAACGCCCCATCTCGTCGGCGCTCGCCAGATCCTCGTTGAGCGCGACGTGCCTGAGACGCGGCTCCACCACCTGCTCGGTGACAAACCAGCCCACGCAGATGATCAGCAGGGAGGAGGCACCGGTGAAGATGATGTTGCACAGGGTGTTGACCATGTAGCCGGGGTCGAGCAGCTGGGCGGCCGACTGGGTGAACCCCTGCAGCAAGGCGTCCCCGCCGGAGGGGAGGAAGTTCGCGGCGAAGCCGCCGGAAACCCCGGCAAAGGCCGCGGCGATCCCCGCCAGCGGGTGGCGACCCGCCGCGTGGAAGATGATGCCGCCGATGGGGATCACCAGCACATAGCCCGCATCCGCCGCCGTGTGGCTGACGATGGCCACCAGGATCAGCATGGGGGTCAGGAAGCGCGCCGGGGTGACCTTCAGGAGTTTCTTGAGGCCGGTGTTGATGAAGCCGGACTGCTCGGCCACCCCGACCCCCAGCATGGCCACCAGGACGATGCCAAGCGGCGCAAAGCCGGTGAAGGTGGTGACCATGCTGGCGAGAAACTCGGCCAGGCCCGCCCCGGTCAGCAGGTTGTTGACCACCACCGCCTCCCCGGTGCGGGGGTTGACCAGATCGAAGGTGAACTGGGAGAGCACCCAGGAGCCGACCCAGACGATCAGCAGGGCGTAGAGGAACAGCATGGCGGGATCCGGCAGCTTGTTGCCCGCCTTCTCGACCCCGTTCAGGAAGCGGTTCAACCAGCCACCCGGGCTGGCGGGACGCTCGTTCACTGCGGCTTGACTCATTGTGGTGATACTCCATGACCAGGAAATGAGCGCGCAGGCTAGCGATAACGTCTAATGAATCCCATGATATGAGACAAATATTCGATTAATTATGTTTAATTTGGCATGTCACACTTCATAAATGGGACATGCCGCACACTTATCGGCAAGGATCTCAACGACTTGCCAGCGGATAGTGACCGATCCGGCACCGGACGCCGAACCCAGATGCCACCACCTCTTCCGGGGTCATGGGCGGGCTGAACAGGAATCCCTGGAAGACGTGGCAACCCTGGGCCTGCAGGGCCGCCAGCTCGTGCTCGTCCTCCACCCCTTCCGCCAGGATCCCGAGCCCCAGGCTGGTGGCCATGGCCACCGTGGCCCGGATCACCGGCAGGTTGAGGCCGACCACGAAGGAGCGGTCCAGCTTGATGGTGTCGATGGGCAGGCGGTTGAGGTAGGCGAGCGACGAGTAGCCGGTGCCGAAATCGTCGATGGCGATCTTGATCCCCTGCTCGCTCAGGGCGTCGAGGATCTCGATGCAGCCCTTCATGTCCAGCATCAGCACCGTCTCGGTCAGCTCCAGGGTCAGCAGGCCGGCATCGACCCCGAACTCCTCGAGCTGCTGGGCCACCAGCTCGGGCAGGGCCGCGGAGAGCTGGAAGCCCGAGAGGTTGACCGAGACAGGCACCCGCCGCTGCCACTGGCGCTGCCACTCCCCCATCTGGGCCAGCGCGGTGGAGAGCACCCAGCTCCCTATCTCGCGGATGAGGCCCATCTCCTCGGCCAGCGGGATGAACTCCGCCGGCGAGACGTGCCCGAGCACGGGGTTGTACCAGCGCACCAGCGCCTCCAGCCCGATGAGCCGCTGCTGGGCCACGTCCACCTGGGGTTGATAGCGCAGGCTGAGCTCCCCCCGGCCGACGGCCTTGGCCAGAAACTGCTTCAGGGTCAGCTTGCGGTGCAGGCTCTGCTGCATGCTGGGAGTGAAGCGCTGCCAGCGCAGGCGCCCCATCTGCTTGGCCTGGTACATGGCCATGTCGGCGCGGGTGATGAGGTTGTCGCCGTCATCGGCATCGTCCGGGTAGATGGCGATGCCGATGCTGCCGCCTATGGTGACCTCGGGCACGCCGCTCAGCTGCAGCGGCTTGCTCATCTGGGAGAGCATGAGATCCGCCACCTCCTGGGCCCGCTCGCTGGCCTGGCTGAGGGGCACCAGGGCGGTGAATTCGTCCCCGCCCAGGCGCGCCAGCTCCACGTCCCGCGGGCAGATCTGCTTGAGCCGCCCGGCCACCCGCTCCAGCAGGCGATCCCCCGCCTTGTGGCCGTAGTTGTCGTTGACCAGCTTGAAGTTGTCCAAGTCCATGAACACCAGGGCGAAGCGCCCCCCCATGCCGCAGTAGGCTTCGAGGGATTTCATCAGCCCATAGCGGTTGAGCAGCCCGGTGAGGGAGTCGTGCCAGGCCAGGTGGCGGTGCTCGAGCTCCTCGAGCTTGCGATCCGTGATATCCCTCATGGTGAGCAGGATCCGCGCCCCCTGCTGGATGTGGCGGAACTGGTACTGGAACCAGCGCATCCCCTTCTGGGTGCGGCACTCCCCCTCGGCCACCACCTCGTCCAGACGGGAGAGGCGACGATAGAAGGCCTCGTCCGCACCGGAGAAGATCTGGGGCAGGCTCTGGACACCGCCACCGAAGCACATGTCGAAGTGATGGTTGCCGCTCTCGAGTCGCCCCTCGTTGTCAAACAGGCAGGCCAGGGTATCGCCGGTGGCGAGGGAAGACTCCTGATAGAGGGTGTCCGCATCGATGACCGCCTCCGCCATCATCATCTGCCGTCCGGCGAGCTGGATGCCGGAGAGGCGCAGGTAGACCTGCTTCTTGACCCCCTTGGGAGAGAGGGTCCACCACTCGTTGTAACTGCGGTCCTGCTGAAAATCCCCGAGATAACGCTGCAGCAGCAGGTCGATGGCGGCAGCCATGTCGGCCGAGAAGTCCCGGGACTGCAGCTCGGCAAGGGAGCTCGCCTCCCACAGCCCGAGCGCGGAACCATTGGCCCAGTAAATATGATGACGCTGGATGTCGTAGACCCAGACTGGCGTGTGGAGCACGTCCATCACGGTGAGCAGGCGTTCGTCTAGCGTATTCATGTTGAGTGATGATTCATGCTGAAAACTCATGGCCGAACCAGCCGGGATCCCCCTCTGGCAGGAGCGATCGCGCTGGTACAAAATCCGTTCCGGCCCATAATCGGGTAACGAGCATGTGAAAAAAGGCCGAAATCATATGAAAACGCTACATGTGATCCCCATGGTCAGAAGAAATGGACTCACACTGGTATTGTTGGGCATGGTTATAACCATTGCTATGATTTTTATACTTTTTTTCCTTCGTGAACAACTACTAATGCCCGCCATTTCCCTCCTCCTGGCGGGCCTGGTGACAGTTCTTGTCGGGGCGCTGAAACTGGGTGAGCCTCATTTTAGTCTCTCTTTGTGTCAGGATTGCCTGCAATATCACCATAAGTACGGCGGCTGGATACTGAAATGGAGAAATATTCAGCGAATTGACCAACCGCGTATCCATTTGGGGTGGGATCTGGTGGCGTTGCCCTACATAGGCCTGAAGATCAAGGATTACGACGCTTTTTTGACGCTGATCACACCCAGGCTCGCCGTCCGCCTGCTGACCGAGCAGCGCGCCGTGCTGCTGCAGGCCATGCAGAGCGAGCGCCCAGATTGCCCCCTCGGGGGCTGCGGCAGCGGGCTGCAGGGAGAGGGTCTGCTGGAAGAGAGCCGCTTTCGCTCCCCTTCGGGCCGGCATTACGAGGGAGTGATCGCCATGCTGGGCAACCGCATGACCCGATTGCGGGATCTGCTGGGCTACGACCTGCTGGTGCCGGACAACAGCCTGGACAGACCCCCCGCCGACTTCGTCCATCTGCTCCATCAATACCAGCGCGAGTCGAATCTAATCCAGATCAATTAAACGCCGGATTGCGCTTGCCAAGCCAGGTGACTCTTCATAAGGTCACTGGTTTGTCACAGCCAGAACACCCCCTGAACCGCTTATGAAGTACATCGAAGAGTTCTATCTGTTCGTCAAGGTGGTGCAAGAGGGCGGTTTCTCCCACGCCGCCACCGCGCTGGGCATGCCCACCGGCACCATCAGTCGACGGATCTCCCAACTGGAGGAGCAGCTCGGATGCAGCCTGCTGCACAGATCCACCCGCAAGCTGCGCCTCACCGACGAGGGGCTGCGCTACTACGAACGCCTGTGCACGCCGCTGGCCGAGATCGAGCAGGCCACCGGCGAGATCCGGGGAGAGGAGACGGACATCAGCGGCCTCATCCGTCTCGCCGCCCCCATCGCCCTCTCCAACACCATACTGGTCGACATGCTGGCCGACTTCGGCCTGCGCTATCCCGGGGTGCAGTTCGACATCCGCCAGGCCAATGACCATGCCCCCCACTGCGATCAGGACAGGGACCTGGTCTTCTTCAACGGCGAGCTCTCCCAGACCCTGCCCAATGCCCTCTGCCTGGGCCACATCGAGTACGGCCTCTTCGCCTCCCCCCTCTATCTCGAGAAGAAGGGGGTCCCCTCCCATCCGACCCAGCTGGAAGAGCACGACCTCATTCACTGCTGGCCCCATCAGTACTGGCAGTTGAGCGGACGGGACGAGCAGACGGTCTGCATCAAGCGCCCTCCCCGCCTTTGCATCGACCAGACCCAGGCTGCGGTGCGGGCGGCCCGGCGCCACCTCGGCATCGTCAACGCCCCGCAGCACTATGTGCACCCCTTCCTGCAGGATGCGCAGCTGGTCCCTGTGCTGCCGGACTGGCAATCGGGGAAGCGTCCCTTCTACATGCTCCATTGCCAGCCCCAGTTCACCCCGTTGCGTGTTAAGATGTTCGCCGATTTCGTCGAGAAATATTCCGCACGCTATCGCACCCATCGGCGGGACGATCAATTTTTACCGGCGCTGCCGCTGCCCGTTGCATCTGACGGCTGATGACCCACACTTAGCGCAATCCTCGTTGCACAGGTCGGCTAACACTATGAATGTATTGATATGTGATGACTCCGGGTTCGCACGCAAACAGCTGGTGCGCGCCCTGCCTGCCGACTGGCCTGTCACCCTGCACCAGGCCGCCGACGGCCTGGAGGGCGTCGAGCAGATCCTGATGGGCCACGGGGACCTCATCTTTCTGGATCTCACCATGCCCGAGATGGACGGTTACGGCGTGCTGGAGACCCTCCGGCAGGAGGGGCTGCGCAGCAAGGTGATCGTGGTCTCCGGCGACATCCAGCCGGAAGCCCACGAGCGCGTCATGGCGCTCGGGGCCCTCGACTTCATCAAGAAGCCGGCCTCCCCGGAAACCCTGCTTGCCCTGCTCCAGCGGCACGGCCTGTGGCAGCCGGCGGTGCGGGCGCCCCTCTCCCCCACCCAGCCCGTTGCCGGACACGCCCCCGTCGACGCCCCCGCCCTGCTCACCCCCGAGCTGCGGGATGTCTATCAGGAGCTCGCCAACGTCGCCATGGGCCAGGGGGCGGATCTGCTGGCCCGTCTGCTGGATGCCTTCGTTCAACTCCCCATACCGAACGTCAACGTGCTGGAGGTTTCCGAGCTGCACATGGCGCTCTCGGCGGCCGCCGAGTCGGACACCCTCTCCGCGGTCTGCCAGGGCTTCATCGGTGCCGGTATCGCCGGCGAGGCACTCCTGCTGTTCCACGACGCCAGCTTCCAGGATATGGCGCGGCTGATGAACCATCAGGGGACGCTGGATCACAACGCCGAGCTGGAGCTCTTGATGGATACCGCCAACGTGCTGATCGGCGCCTTCCTGCGCGGCTATGCCAACCAGCTCGACACCCCCTTCAGCCAGGGCCACCCCGTGGTGCTGGGCCAGCACAGGCCCATCCAGGAACTCATTCGCACCAACCAGAGCCGCTGGCGCCGCACCCTGGCCATCGAGATCAACTACCGGGTGCAGGGCTACGCGGTGCAGTGCGACCTGCTGCTGCTGTTTACCGAAGACTCCATCGCCACCATGAACCACAAGATCATGCATATGCTCTGACCGCTCCCCGGCGGCAGCAACCATCAACCCAGGCACAACCACCAGGAGTGACCATGGAAATTCGGGAATTTCATTGGCTGATGAACATATTCCAGAACCTGGACGTGGGGCTGGTTGTGCTCGACAGGGAGTACAGGATCCAAGTGTGGAACGGCTTCATGGAGAGCCACAGCGGACGGCTGGCCGGCGAGGTGCGCGATCAGGGACTGTTCGCGCTCTTCCCCGACGTGGACAAGGCCTGGTTCGAACGCAAGGCCAACATGGTGTTCAAGCTCAACAACCGGGCCTTCAGCACCTGGGAGCAGCGCCCCTATCTGCTGCGCTTCTCCAACTACCGCCCCATCACGGGCTCGGCCCCCTACATGTACCAGAACCTGACCCTGGTCCCCCTGGCCGACTTCACCGGCGAGGTCACCCACCTTGCCGTGATGATCTACGACGCCACCGACGAGGCCATGCTGATCACAGGCCAACGCCAGGGCTGATCCCGCGGAACGACCACAACAAGGGCGCCATCAGGCGCCCTTGTTGTATGGTGGTGACCGCACTCAGTCGCTCACAAACTCGGTGAACGCGTCGATCACCTCGTCGATGTCGTCGTCGGTGATCTGCAGGTGGGTGACCAGCCTGAGTTCCCCGTAGCCGGAGAAGAGGATGCCGCGCTCCTTCATGAAGGCGAGCAGCTCTGCACTCTCCCCCTTCGCCAGGCGCAGGAACACCATGTTGGTCTGCACCTCACCGCCACTGAGCTCTATGCCCGGCAGGGCGGCCAGCCCCTGCGCCAGGCGCCTGGCGCGGCGGTGATCGTCCGCCAGCCGGGTCACGTGCTGATCCAGGGCGAACAGGGCCGCCTGGGCCAGGATCCCTCCCTGGCGCATGCCGCCCCCCAGCATCTTGCGCAGCCGCCTGGCCCGCGCGATGAAGGCATGGGAGCCCACCAGCAGGGAACCGACCGGTGCCCCCAGCCCCTTGGAGAGGCAGACGGAGATGCTGTCGAAGGGGGCCGCGATGGCCGCCACCGGCTCCCCGCTCGCCACCACCGCATTGAACAGGCGGGCGCCGTCCAGGTGCAGCGCCAGGCCGTGCTCGTCGACGAACTCGCGCATGGCGTGCAGGTAGTGCAGGGGCAGCACCTTGCCGTTATGGGTATTCTCGAGACAGACCAGGCGCGTCTGGACGAAGTGGGCGTCGTCGGGTGCGATGGCGGCCCGCACGTCCTCGAGTGCCAGGGTCCCGTCCGCCTGCATGGTGACGGATTGCAGCGCCACCGAGCCCAGCACCGCGGAGCCCTGCGCCTCGTAGCGATAGATGTGGGAGGCCGCTCCTAGCACGGCCCCTTCCCCGCGCTGGCAGTGGCTCATCATGGCCAGCAGGTTGGACATGGTGCCGGATGGCACGAACAGGGCCGCCTCCTTGCCGAGCAGTTCCGCCCCCCGGCGCTCCAGCGCGTTGATGCTGGGATCTTCCCCGTAGACATCATCGCCCACCTCGGCATGCAGCATGCTCTGGCGCATGGCCTCCGTGGGCTGGGTCACGGTATCACTTCGTAAATCGATATAGCGCATGTCATCCTCCTGATGCAGGACGATGACATTAACCAGCCGGGACCCGACTGGCAAGAAACGGGAGGCGGGAATGTGAGCCCGGCGGTCTACCAGGGCAGCGGTTGGCCCTGCAGATCCAAGAAGCTGCCGGACTGGGACGGGGTGAGGGTGCCGATGAGATCCAGCAGCCGAGGGGCCACCAGGGCGGGATCCTGCAGCAGGGCCGGATCCGTCTCCTGGCGGAAGGGCTGCTGCATGGGGGTATCCATGAGCCCGGGGTGCACAGTGATGACGCCGGCACCCGGAAAACGTTCGGCCCACTCCCCCGCCAGGAGCCGGGATCCCATGTTGAGGGCGGCCTTGCTCATCCGGTAGCTGTAGCGGCGCATGGGCTCCTGATGGGCGGCCCCCAGACTACCCGCCAGATCGGAGAGGGTGCAGAGCCAGAGCCGGCTCTCGGACGTCATCAGCCTGCTCAGGCTGGCCCCCAGGGCCAGGTGGGGCCAGGCATTGGCCTGCAGGCTCTCGCAGAGCCACCCCGGCTCCACCTCCTCTACCCGCCGCTCCGGCATGTGGGTGAGATCGTGCAGCAGGCCTATGGTGTTGATCACCACTGTGGGCAGGGAGTCCCCGTCATAGAGGGTGAACAGGGCCTCGAAGGAGAGCGGGTCCACCTCCTGCAGCGGGAAGTAACAGGCGGGATCCAGCCCCTTGGGCAACTGCCTGCCCGCCAGCAGCCACTCGTCGCCCCGCCTGGCGAGCTCATGGGCCAGCGCGATCCCCAACCCGCCACTGCCCAGGATCAGATAGCTCATCTGCGTGTCCTTGGATTTGTTCACTGCTTAGAGGGTATCAGAAGAATGGCGGGCTGCCGCATGCAGCCCCCGGGCTCAGGCCTCCGCCAGATGGCGGCCGAATTCCCGCGCCCGCGCCAGATCCAGAAAACCGTCCGCCTGCTTGTGGCTGCGCAGAAACTGGTAGTAGGCGAGCAGGGTCACCAGCTGCTCCTCGTCCGGCATCGGCTGCCCGGGGCGTTTCTCCTGCACCAGGGACCCCGCCGCCGCCAGCGCGTCCCTGTCCACCACCTCGGCCTGACGATAGAGGTAGCCGCAACCGGTGGCGAGCCACTCCAGGGAGCAGTTGGCCCCCATGGCGATCTGGTTCGCCTTGCCAAGGCCGGGCTCGGCCCCCTTCAGATATTTGCGGATCAGGGCCTCGCTCAGCCCCACCTTGCGGGCGAAGGCGCTCACGCTGCCCTCCCCGATCAGGCTCTGCAGCCTGGCGGCAAATCCTTCCATCACACTCTCTCCGTCATGCCGGCCCCCTGGGAAGCTCAGAACCATAGTTCGAATTCACGCAGGGGGCATTATTGCCTTGTCCGCCGGAAGAGACCAAGATGCTGGCAATATTCTTTGTCCCTTTCGTTGTCGTCTCGTTATCCGTAGAGGAGTCACCATGTCCGTATCCCGCCTCGCCTTGCACGATCAGGGCCCCACCTTCTCCCGCCTCATCATGGGCTACTGGCGCCTGATGGAGTGGCAGCTCTCCCCGGCCGCCCTGCTGGATCTGATGAAATACCACCTGGACCTCGGGGTCACCACCATAGATCACGCCGATATCTACGGCGGCTACCAGTGCGAGGAGGCCTTTGGCCATGCCTTGCGCCTGGAGCCCTCCCTGCGCCACAAGATGGAAATCGTCAGCAAGTGCGGCATCGCCCTCACCGCCAACCCGGCCCACGCCCTCAACCACTACAACACCGGCAAGGCGCACATCGTCGCCAGTGCCGAAGCCTCCCTGCAAAAGCTCGGCATCGATCACCTGGATCTGCTGCTGATCCACCGCCCCGACCCCCTGATGAACGCCGACGAGGTGGCCGAGGCCTTCATCGCGCTCAAGCAGGCGGGCAAGATCAAGCACGCCGGGGTCTCCAACTTCACGCCCCACCAGTTCGCGCTGCTGCAGTCCCGCCTGCCCTTCCCCCTGGTCACCAACCAGCTGGAGATCTCGCCGCTGCATCAGGAAGGCACCCTGGATGGCGCCCTGGATCAGTGCCAGCAGCTGCGTATCAAGCCCATGGCCTGGTCCTGCCTCGGCGGCGGGCGACTGTTCAACGATCCCGCCTATGGCGCCCTGCGCGCAGAGCTCGAGCAGATCAGACAGGAAGTGGGCGCCCAGCATATCGAGCAGGTGGTCTACGCCTGGGTGATGATGCTGCCGAGCCAGCCGCTGCCGCTCATCGGCTCGGGCAAGCGGGAGCGGATCGCCGCCGCCGTGGCGGCCGAGTCCATCCAGCTCAGCCGTCAGCAGTGGTTCCGCATCCGCAAGGCGGCCCTGGGGTACGATGTGCCCTGATGTCGCCAGAGAGCAGTGAAAACAAAAACGGCATGGAGCAATCCATGCCGTTTTCCGTTATCGAGACGATTCAACGATGGCGCTGGGGGCGACCACGGGGTGCATCTGTCTTCGGTTTGGCCTGATTGACCGTGATGGTGCGGCCGCCGACCTCGGTGCCGTGCAACTCGGCGATGGCCTTCTCGGCCTCACCATTGACCGGCATTTCAATGAAACCAAACCCCTTGGACTGACCGGTATCGCGGTCGATGATGATATCGACCTTGTCTACCTGCCCAAATTGGCTGAACACGGTTGTCAGTTCGTCGGCCGTCATCCGGTACGACAGATTACCTACGTAAATCTTCATGCCATCCACTCTCGATTCAAGGTGCCTTATCTATGCATCCACCGACCTGGGAGTAAGGGCACAACCCCCCTGCCGGACCAGCCACGGCATCATGCCATGGCACTTCCAGCTTCGTATCCCAAGTCCTTGATCTCTTGGGTTATCAGAGCAGGAAAGATCAAATCGAATCAGAGGCAGTATCTGAGCATTGGGATGAATTGTCGAGAAAATAGTCAGGCCGGGTGCAGCTCGGCCAGCAATGTGCCGAGGGCACGACGCCCATGCCAGGCACGTTTGAACCCGAATCGATAGACCCCGGGGGCCACTTCGTGAGTCCCTTCCCGGGACAACCCGAGCAGGCTGGTGGCCGTCGCCAGGGTCACCTCATCCAGCCCGAGATCCAGGCTGAAATCGAGCCACTGGCCATCGTGTCCCACCTTTCGATCCCGCTCCATGCCCACCAGCACGGCTCTGGGCAGGGCCAACGCCCGGTCTTCGCCACCATTGAGCAGATAGAGATGGCGTTCATCCCAGGCAAGCTCCGCCAGACGCCAGCGCTGCCAGTTGCGCGGCAACACCATCATCACCAGCACGATACCGCCAAAGACCACCCCGACCCAGGGCAGCAGGCCCATGTCGGGATATCCCAGCCAGAGGGCGGCCACCACAGTGGCGAGACTCCCCAGCAACAGGCAGATCATGACCCCGTAAAACCGCCGGGCCGGGGGCATCAGCCAGCGCACGTTCTCTTGCGCTGCCAGCTCACTGACTCTCATCTTCTCTTCTCCTTCTGTGATGCGAACGGCCTTGCCGTCGCTGCGTTGCCGCGCATTGTGCGCGAGCGACGCGCCGCGATGCAACCGCCACCGCGACACGGATGACGGCCAGCCGCCACTCTTGGTATGCTTGGGGCTGTCTGAGCCCGCACTGGGCGCCATCCCGGGAGTCCCATGTTCGCCACCGCCCTGCTCTTGTCCGCGAGCACACTCTATGCCGAGGCCATCGGCGGCTACTCCGCCGGCTGCCTGAAAAATGCCGTGGCCCTGCCCCTCGAAGGCCCTGGTTATCAGGTGATCCGCACCAAACGGCTGCGCTATTACGGTCACCCCGACCTCATCCATTACCTGCAGCATCTGGCCAACCAGACCAGACTGGCCGGCATGCCGGATCTCTATATCGCCGACCTCGCCATGATGCACGGGGGGCCCTTTACCTCAGGTCATCGCAGCCACCAGACCGGCCTGGATGCCGACATCTGGTTCAGGATGGCTGACAGGCCCATCAGCCGCTGGGAGCAGGATGCCCCCAGGGAGTGGGCGCTGATCGACGAACCCAGCTACCGGATGCTACCCGGCCGATTCGGTCCCAGGCAGCTCAATCTGCTGCGCCTTGCGGCTGATCGCCCCGAGGTGGCGCGCATCTTCGTCAACCCCGTCATCAAGGCCGAGGTGTGCAAACAGGCACCCGGTGAAGCCTGGGTCGGCAAGCTGCGCCCCTGGGTCGGCCACTTCAGCCACTTTCACGTCCGCCTGCGCTGCCCGGCAAACAGTCCGGACTGCCAGTCCCAGGCTCCCATTCCCCCCGGCAATGGCTGTGGGGAGGAGCTGGCCTCCTGGCTCAAGGACAAACCCCAGCTGCCCAAGGTGTCGATGAGCTACCGCGCCCCCCTCTTACCCAGGCGTTGTGAGGGCTGACCACAAGCTGTTATGGTGAACCTATTTCCGAGAGAAATATCAATGGAGAACAACAAGATGGCCACTTCACTCTGGCAGCGTGGTACCCGTGCCCTGCTGACCCTGACCCTGCTGCTGGGTTTGACCGGCTGCGGCATGAACACCATTCCGACCCTGGATGAGCAGGTCAAGGCGAGCTGGGGACAGGTCGAGAACCAGTACCAGCGCAGGGCCGATCTCATTCCCAACCTGGTGGCCACCGTCAAGGGGTACGCCAGCCACGAGCAGGAGACCCTCAAGGCTGTCACCGATGCCCGTGCCCGAGTCGGCAGCGTGCAGGTGAGTGACCCCTCCCAGCTCAAGGCGTTCGAGGCGGCTCAGGAGCAACTCTCCAGCGCCCTCTCCCGGCTGATGGTGGTGGTCGAGCGCTACCCGGATCTGAAAGCCGATCAGCAGTTCCTGACCCTGCAGGCCCAGTTGGAAGGCACCGAGAATCGCATCGCGGTGGCCAGACGGGATTACATCGAAGCAGTACGCCAGTTCAATACCGAGATCCGTACCTTCCCCGGGGTCATCTGGTCCAAGCTGCTCTACTCCGATCTGGAAGCCAAACCCACCTTCAGCGCCAAACCCGGTGCCGATGAGGCGCCCAAGGTCAGCTTCCAATGAACGTGATGAGACGCTGGCTGGCGCTCTGTCTGCTGCTCTGTGCCACGGCGCTGCATGCCGCCCCCGATTTCCCGGCCCTGACCGGGCGGGTGGTGGACGAGGCCAATCTGATGTCCCGCAAGCAGGCCCACCAGCTCGCACAGCAACTGGCCGTCTTCGAGAAGCGCAGCGGCGTCCAGCTGGTGGTGGTCTCCATCGACACGCTGGCGGGGGATACCATCGAAGAGTACGGCTACCAGCTCGGTCGCCACTGGGGCATCGGCCAAAAAGGCAAGAACAACGGCGTTCTGCTGATCATCGCCCAGGACGAGCGCAAGGTGCGCATCGAGGTGGGTTATGGCCTGGAAGGTGCCCTGCCCGACGCCATCGCCGCCAATATCATCCAGACCCGGATCCTGCCCGCCTTCAAGCGCGGTGACATGGTGGCCGGCATCCTCGCCGGCAGCCAGGGCATCATGCAGGCCCTGGCCGGGGAGTATCAGCCCGTGGACAACACCAGCAAGGCCGACAAGCAGGGAGGTCCCTGGCTCTTCATCCTGGTGGTGATTGCGATGATCGTGCTGCACAACCTGCGCGGCGGCGGCGGTGGGCCGGGAGGACGTCGCCGGGCCGCCTACATGGCCGGTGGATTCGGTGCCGGCTCCTTTGGCGGCCGCACTGGCGGTGGTAGTGGCGGTTTCAGTGGTGGCGGCGGCAGCTTTGGCGGCGGCGGTGCATCTGGCGGTTGGTAATCAGGGAAAAAGAGACAACAAGATGATTTCGAAACAGTTTTTCCACACCTTGCAGGCCAGGGTTCGACAGGCCGAGCAGGCCACGGATGCCGAACTGGTCACCGTGCTGGCCCCGGCCAGCGATGGCTATCGCTATATCCCGACCCTGTGGGCCGCCCTGCTGGCCATGCTCACCCCCCTGCTGGTCTTCCAGCTCGGCTTCTGGCTTGGCTGGTACGAGATCCTGCTGGTGCAGTGGTCGGTCTGGTTGCTGCTGAGCCTGCTGTTCCACTGGACACCCATCAAGATGCGGCTCATTCCCAACAAGGTACGCCGTCACCGGGCCGCCCTGATGGCCCGCCTGCAGTTTGTCGAGCAGGGACTTCACCGCACCCGGGACCGGCTCGGGGTGCTCATCTTCGTCTCGGTGGCGGAGCACTATGTGGAGATCCTGGTAGACGACGGGATCGCCCAGCACATCGACAACACCCAGTGGCAGCAGATCATCGACGACTTCGTGGTTCGGGTACGCAACAAGGAGGTCGAGCAGGGGTTTCTGGAGTGCGTGGAGCGCACCAGCGCCATTCTGACCGACGCCTTCCCCGCCACCCGGGATCAGAACGAGCTGCCTGACAGCCTGATCATTCTCGACAAGCCCTGAATGGGCTTAAAAAACCGGCATTCTGTTCAAGGGATAGGCATTCGATAAAGATGATGAAAAATAAGGGGAAAAATGATTGACCCCAATCCCGCTTTCCCCTACATTACGCCCCGTTCCGGCGCAACGGCGCTGTGAGCGAAAATTTGGTGAGGTGTCCGAGTGGCTGAAGGAGCACGCCTGGAAAGTGTGTATACGGCAACGTATCGAGGGTTCGAATCCCTCCCTCACCGCCACATTGATAACCCCTGCTTTCGAGCGGGGGTTTTTCTTTATAGGTCAAAAACTTCCTGATTTCATAGCGATTTTGTGATCAACCCTTCCATCCCGACACTTCCGAGGTGGTACAAAAAGGTGGTACAAAATGAGGTCTATGAGCAATCTAATCCAAGACCGTCATGGCACGTGGTATGCCCGTGTTGTCATCCCCAAAGCACTCCGCCCTGTTATCAACAAGGGTGAGATCAAGCGTTCCCTGAATACCAAAAGTAAGCCCCATGCCCTTCGGGCTGCCCTACCTGTGCTGGATGAGCTACATCGCTTACTAGAGGCCGCCAAGATTGATCTAGTAGTGCAGCCCCTCGACCTATCCAACGCGGCGGACTGTTGGTACAACTCGATGATAGAGTGTCTTGACGAACCGGATGTACGTGCTCGTTTCATCCCCCTACAGGATGCAGGTTCTACCATCGAGCCAGCAGATATCTTGCAGACCTTACTGGCCGATGTTGAAAGACGCCAACCGGGTATCTCTAACAAGGACAGAGCCGCAAGGCTCACCCGTTTCCTCACGTGGATGAAGCCTTACACTGACGAGGCTCTTCGTGCATCAGGCCTCTGCCTGTTCGTCGGGTCGGCCAACTATCAGGCTCTCGCTCTGCTTCTTGCGGGTAAATTCCTACAGCTGTCGGTGGCCGTCCAGCAGAATACCCGCACTAACGCCATGCAGAGACGCATCGGCCAACCTGAGATCCCCCTCGTACCAACTGGAGTCACCACCGCCCCGCTCATGGGGACGCGTGGACTTCGCCTGTCAGCCTTGTTTGAACGCTACAAGACCACTGTCCGGCGGCGAGAACCGAAGAAGGCCGAGGGACGCATCCTTGAGTATCAGGTGGCCGTTGATCGGTTTGTCGAACTGCTAGGCGATAAAGGTATCGAGGAGATCCATAAGAGGGACGTTGCCGAGTTCCGTAATCTAATGGAACAACTGCCAACCCGTCCCAAGCAAGATGTGTCGGCCATGCCGTTACGACAGCAGATTGCCTATGCCCAAGAGCACAACCTGCCTTGCCTGTCGGCTGCCACGGTCAAAAAGCTGGGACGAGCCTTGTCAGCCGTGTTAGGGCTTGCGGTTGAAGATGGACTGTTAGAGTACAATCCGGCTCACGGGCTCACTTATGCAGATACGGCGGTCAACCCACTGGCCGAACCGGAACGCCCGTACACCGCGACCGAGCTGGCGACCGTGTTCGGTTCCCCCTTGTTTGTGAGACGTACCCAGCATACCCGATTCGGGGAGGCTCACTACTGGGTGCCGCTGATGCTCTACTATACGGGGGCTCGAGCCGAGGAGATTTGTCAGCTCTACGTGGCAGACTTGATGCAGCAGGATGGCGTCTGGTCCTTCCGAGTGGCGGAGTTGCGGGAAGATCAGAGTGTGAAGAACCGCAGCAGTAACCGGGACATTCCGGTGCATCCCCATCTGCTAGCACTTGGTCTACTGGACTATGTTCGCACCTTACCTGCTGATGGCCGCCTGTTCCCCCTGTTGCATCCCTCTGGCCCCAAGCAGAACTACCATGTGCGGCTGGGTGTGTGGTGGCAGCGCTACTTACGTGAAAAGCTCAACATCGTGCGAGAAGATATTCAGCCGTTCCATAGCTTCCGGCACACCTTTATCAATTTCATGCGGGATGCAGGGGCTCGTGAGGATATCCAGAACGCCATCACGGGTCACAGCCAACACGGCGAGAGGACAGCGACAGGGCGAAATTATGGAACCTATACGTTGAGCCAAAAGCTAGCTGCTGTTGAAGCCATCCCATTGGCCCCCATCCCGGCTGATGCCGGATAAAAGGAAGCAAAGAGGCCGTAGGAGGCTGCATTGAACGTTACAGACATTTTTATCGGGCCTCCTGCACAAGGGCTTATCGATCCACGGGGTACGCTCTCGCAGATACCCGGCTTCAATGGGCGGTACAGTCAGTACGTCAGGCGGGCAATCAGCAACATCCGGCAGGTACAGGGACTTGACCTGCCAGAGGTTCCCGAACCTGATAATGGATTAGGGATGTGGACTCCCTTGCAAGCCTTGGCTGTGCTGACCTATGGCCCCAGCTCTCACCTGAACGCAGCGTTGATAGCGGAAATCGAGCGGTTGACCGGACAATCATTACCACGAGTGGAAGGTCAGAGTCGCTATGAGGCAGCGTTTTACACAGAGTACCTAGTTTCGTTGCTTGCTTGTTTTGAAGAACAGCAGCCAGGTTTGCAAATGCAGGTGATCCCGCAATTCTCTTGCGGCCCTTACCGAATAGATTTCCGAGTCGATTTGCAATGGTTCGACCCGGACGGAAAGTATTTTGACAAACCGATTCGGCAGGAGGCGTACTTGCTGGAGTTTGACGAAGCCTATCATCTGGAGCCATCGAACCGCCAAGCAGACCAGCAGCGTGATGCCTACATCGAGCAGCAGACGGGCCTCAGGCCGCTCAGGATTCGGCACGAAGAACAAGAGCTGTGGGCCACCATCTGTCGTGCTCAGGGACGCATCCTAAGCGTGGAGGAGTACCTGCAAGGGCTGTTGGTGGCTATGGCAGAGCCGGGCGATGGCCGACATCTTGATATCACGCGAGATTCTGCCCAGAGTGCTTATACCTGCGATCCAGCCGGGTATCTACGATATCCAGCCCAGCCGGGAAGAGACCTTAAAGCGATTGCAGAGCGGCTTGGCTGGCGGTTGAGTCAGAGGCATAGCGGCAATCTGGCCTATCACCGTTTAACCCCGCCGCGAGTGACGACCAATCGACACATTTCGGGGTGATGTGTCTGGTCAATTTGAGTCTCATCGACACATCCAACAACGTGTTCATGGGCTTTTCGGCTGCATGTGTCTGATGTGTCGCCTGTTCCAGCCCGATATAGATACCCGTTTTGTTACTCAGAGACTTATCTATTTACTGCACCGAGGGGGGAGCCTACAAGCCACCCGAAGAAGACAAATCAAGATGATGGCAACGATCTTGCCCGGTTGATTGCCCGGCAAAAACAATCCCAAACCCCACCAGCACAAGGAAAACGAGCAGGCAACATTCAGACCAAACGCCGGTATAAGCCAGATGAGACCAACACCATAGGAGAATCCCATGGAATACATCACATCTGGCCCCTTGTCGGGAGCCATCCAGCAAGGAGCAGGCGTATGAATGAGCAGCAAGGAAACCCGTTACTGAAAGCGTTGGAGGCGGCACTGCTGGCAGCCTTGGGCGTCCTCATTAAGGAAGCCGTCAACTCGATGCAGACACCGCCGCCTCCGCCGAAGGAGCCGGACGCTCAATAGACCATGCCTGTGTGACAGACCGGAAGCCCCCCGGCAACCCCTGTCACACGGGTTGGTTTTCGAGTTTTGACACGTTTTTCTTGCAGGGTCTTGAACCTATTGGAGGCCATCATGGCAATCATCGGGTATGCCCGTGTCTCGACCACGGGGCAATCGCTGGAGCAGCAACTGATAGCTCTGGCGGAGTGTGAAAAAGTTTTTCATGAGCAGGTCAGCGGTAGCAAGACGGATAGGCCGCAACTACAGGCAATGCTCGAGTTCGCCCGGTCTGGGGACGTGCTAAAAGTCACCAAGCTGGATCGTCTGGCCCGGAACACCCGGCACTTGCTGGAGATCACAGACCAGCTACACGCCAAAGGGGTAACATTACAGATCCAGAATCTGGGCATCGACACGGCCACTCCGACAGGCAAGCTGATGCTGACGATGATCGGAGCCATCGCCACGTTCGAGCGGGAAATCATGCTGGAGCGTCAGGCGGAAGGGATCGCCTTGGCGAAGGCCAAAGGGGTCTACAAGGGCCGGAAGCCGACAGCGATGGAGAAGCGGGACGAAGTGCTGCATCTTCTATCGCAAGGCATCGCTAAAGCATCAGTGGCAAAGCGGTTGGGTATCAGCGTGTCGAGTGTCCATCGTATCAGTACAGCATCATGACCTATACGAGTGGGGAACAAATGGAACAAGAAGTAGATGACAGCCTTCACTCTTCGCATTCTTCTTTCCGGGAAAAATTGCTAGAGCATCTGTTCATTGCGGAGCTACTCAAGAAATCTTGGAAAACAGGGCGTTGTGACATCGAGGTGGCAAAGTCTGAGGTGGATAGTAAAGGGTATGACCTCATCGTTGAAGCTGAGGGGATCTTACGGCATATTCAACTGAAGTCGACTAAGCTGGGCGGAAAAGCCGCCAATCAGAAAATCCACCAATCGTTGTCTTCAAAACCATCTGGATGTGTTGTGTGGATGTTCTTTGATGATGTGTCACTGCAAGTAGACCATTATCTATTCTTTGGCGGGGCTCCGGGTGAAAAATTACCTTCTCTCGGGGATAAAGTTGCCAAGCACACCAAGGGAAATGCAGATGGTAAAAAGCTTGAACGCCCGATGATCAGACAATTGCCGAAGGGGAGCTTTACCAGAGTAGACACATTCGAACAGCTGTATGAAAGGCTGTTTGTACTATAAATGTGGTACAGATAAGTGGTACAGAAGTAAGATTTGTATCTATGATTATCGCAATGAAATCAGTGGGTTACTGAGTGGCAGATAGTATCGAGGGTTCGAATCCCTCCCTCACCGCCAAATAAAGTACAAGGGCCTGTCGCAAGACAGGCCCTTGTACTTTATTTGGCGATGGGCGGCTCGGTTCTAACCCTGGGCAGGACAGCCCCTTTGGACAACCGCAGGCTGCCCGCAGGGCGAGCGCCAGGGACGGCGCGAGTCAATCCCGACCCAGCACCAGATTATAAAGAACCGACCTCAGGGTCGGTTTTTTGCTTTCCACACCGGCCTGCCCGCACATGCCGCAAGGGGAAAGCCAACCCCCTCATCGGGTGCGGGCAAGGCGACTGGCCTCAAAACGCAGTCCACAACCCCCCTTTCGCTTTCCAGCGCGGCACAAGCCCGCCCTCGCCCCATCGCGCCCGATGGACAAGCCCGTCATCCTCGTTTTCCTGCCCTTATGATCTTCCCGTTCTGGCCGACACAGGGAGGTGTCCCCCTGTCGGTGCAGCCCCCCGGATATTTGCTCACCG
Source organism: Aeromonas sp. R7-4 (assembly GCF_040908055.1). Taxonomy (NCBI): domain Bacteria; kingdom Pseudomonadati; phylum Pseudomonadota; class Gammaproteobacteria; order Aeromonadales; family Aeromonadaceae; genus Aeromonas; species Aeromonas sp. R7-4. The sequence goes on along the minus strand of NZ_JBFODA010000022.1, from coordinate 162,870 downwards.
ATTGGATATCGTTTTGAAAAACTGATAGTTAAATAGCTACACTAGCCACACACATCGCATAGGATATGGACAAATGAGTCTGATTGGTCTGCTGCTGGCCCTGGCTGCCATCCTGGGCGGCAACATCATCGAAGGGGGACATCCCAGCGCCCTGCTCGATCTGCCCGCCTTTCTTATCGTCATCGGCGGGACCGTGGGGGCGGCGCTGACTCAATTCCCCTTCTCGGTCGTCGGCAAAACCTTCAAACGCTTCAAGTGGCTCATCTCTCCCCTGCGCCTCGACATGCTGGAGCAGGCCCAGCTGCTCGAGACCCTCGCGGGCAACGCACGGCGCAGCGGCATGCTGGCGCTGGAGGGGATGATCGACGACATCAAGGATCCCTTCCTGCAGAAGGGGGTCCAGATGATGGTGGATGGTTACGAGAAGACCAAGATCCACGAGGTGCTGGAAAACGAGATCGAATTCGAGCAGGAAGATCTCGAGCAGACCGTCAAATTCTACGAGGCCATGGGGGGCTACTGCCCGACCATGGGGATCGTCGGGGCCGTGTTCGGCCTCATTCACGCCATGGGGCTGCTGGATGCGCCGGACAAGCTGGGGGGCGCCATCGCGGTGGCCTTCATCGCCACCATCTACGGGGTGGGCGCCGCCAACCTGATCTTCCTGCCCTTTGGCAACCGCTACAAGGGCTTCGCCCACCAGATCCGCCACTACAAGGAGATGACCCTGACCGGCATCCTCTGCATCGTGGACGGCGAGTCACAGCAGCGGCTGCAAGTGACCCTTGAACCCTACCTCGGAGGCCATGGTGGCGAAAAAGAAAAAGGCTGAGGCGCCGGAGAACCATGAGCGCTGGCTGGTCTCCTACGCCGACTTCATGACCCTGCTGTTCGCCCTGTTCGTGGTGCTCTACTCCTTCGCCATGGCCAAGCAGTCGGAGACCCGGGTGCTGATCCAGGGCTTTATCGAATCCCTCGGCAAGATAGGCCTCATCTCCCTGCCCGCAGGCTCCCCCGTGATGCAGGGGGGAACCGGCATCCTGGAGCCCGAGTCCAAGACCACACCGGGGACCTCCGACAAGGAGAAGGTGCTCGAGACGGAAGCCCCCGCGTCGGCCGCCGATCCCTTCAACGAGACCATAGGCGCGTCCGAGAAACCCAGCGCGACCGAATCCTGGCCGCACAAGACCAAGGAGCAGGACTGGACCACCAGCACCAAGCAGAAGCTGGAGCAGCAGCTAAAGAGCCAGATCGAGTCCAAGGAGATCGAGGTGGAGCAGCTCGGCAGCCAGCTGGTGATCCGCATCGGCGAGAAGACCCTGTTCCCGGCGGATTCGGCCTTCCTGCAGCCCCAGTTCATCCCCCTGGTCAACAAGGTCTCCGACGTGCTGGCGGACATCCCCGGCATGGTGGTGGTCACCGGCCACACCGACAACTCCCAGGCCCCGGTGGAGCTCTACCGCAACAACTGGGAGCTCTCGGTGCTGCGGGCCGCCACCATAGTCCACACCCTGCTGACCAACCCCAAGCTCGACTCCCGCCGGGTCATCGCCCAGGGTGTGGCCGACACCCAGCCCCGCTATCCCAACGACACCCCGGCCCACCGCCAGGCCAACCGGCGGGTGGAAATAGTACTCTCCCAGGGCAAGGCCGCCGAACAGGCGCTTCCCCTCCTCACCCCCTGACAACAGACCCCGCCCTGGCGGGGTCTTTCATTTGCGCTGATTAGTTTATTTTTCAAACGTTCTCGCGATTTCCCGCACCTCATGGTCGTTATTGAAAATGACTCTCAAATGGGAAACTTGACCCCGCTAGCAAAACCAGATTTTCATCTTGGTGATTAATAATTAATCCTTTGAAATGACATGTAAATCAGTACGAAAGTGGCATACTACGTAACACCCTTGTTAAGTCACATGATTAATTTGGTTAGGGAAAAACCTATATGTTTGCTGATATTGCCGTCCAGCATTGGGCTTTTGCTGTCTACATCATTGGCGCCATCTGTATCTGCCTGACCATGATAGGCCTGGCAGCCTTGCTGGGGGGGCGAGCCTATGGTCGAGCCAAGAACAAACCCTTCGAATCCGGGGTGGATTCTGTCGGCAACGCCCGCCTGCGCTTCTCCGCCAAGTTTTATCTGGTCGCCATGTTCTTCGTCATCTTCGATGTCGAGGCGCTCTACCTGTTTGCCTGGTCCGTCTCCGTGCGCGAGAGCGGCTGGGTCGGCTTCATCGAAGCCACCATCTTCATCACCTTGCTGCTGGTAGGCCTCATCTACCTGTGGCGCATCGGCGCCCTCGACTGGGCCCCGAAGAAGCGTGTCCTGACTGACAAGAAACCAGACTGAACTACCGATTATCTCTTTGAGGTTGCACCATGAAGTACACCCTGACCCGGATTGACCCGGATGCGCCCGTCGAGCGCTACCCCCAGGAACAGCGCCAGACCGTCGATGATCCACTGGCGCAGCAAGCGACCCGCGGCATCATGATCGGGCGTCTCGAAGAGGTGCTGCAAGACACCGTCAACTGGGGCCGCAAGAACTCCCTCTGGCCCTACAACTTCGGCATCTCCTGCTGCTATGTGGAGATGTGTACCGCCTTCACCTCCCCCCACGACGTGGCCCGTTTCGGTGCCGAAGTCATTCGCGCCTCGCCCCGTCAGGCGGACTTCATGGTGATCGCCGGTACCCCCTTCATCAAGATGGCCCCCGTCATCCAGCGACTCTATGAGCAGTTGCTCGAACCCAAGTGGGTCATCTCCATGGGTGCCTGCGCCAACTCGGGCGGCATGTATGACATCTACTCAGTCGTTCAGGGTGTCGACAAGTTCCTGCCGGTCGACGTCTACATCCCGGGCTGCCCGCCCCGTCCCGAGGCCTTCCTGCAGGCCCTGATGCTGTTGCAGGACTCCATCGGCAAGGAGCGCCGTCCCCTCTCCTGGGTGGTCGGCGATCAGGGGATCTACCGTCCCCAGATGCAGGCCGAGAAGGATCGCAAGCGCGGCGAGCGCATCCAAGTCACCAACCTGCGCACGCCGGATGAGATCTGACCATGAAACTGACTCGAGAATTCCCAAGCAACTACACCATGGCCCAGTGGCAGACCTCAGATCATGGCGATGCCCAGGTGGTCGGCGAGCTGTTCGCCCACTTCGGGGCCGAACGCTTCACCGTGCAGAGCACCCGCACCGGCGTGCCTGTCATCTGGCTCTCCCGCGAGCTGCTGCTGGACGTGATGGGCTTCCTGAAAAAGCTGCCCTCCCCCTTCGTGATGCTGTTTGACTTGAGCGCCACCGACGAGCGAATGCGCAGCCATCGCCACGGCCTGCCGGACAGCGACTTCACCGTCTTCTATCACCTCATCTCCATCGACCGCAACGCCGACGTCATGCTGAAGGTGCCGCTCAAGGAGGGCGATCTGAACCTGCCCACCGTCACGCGCCACTTCCCCAACGCCAACTGGTACGAGCGGGAGGTCTGGGATCTGATGGGCATCACCTTCGAGGGTCACCCCCATCTCACCCGCATCATGATGCCCAAGAGCTGGCAGGGCCACCCGCTGCGCAAGGACTATCCGGCACGGGCTACCGAATTCGACCCCTTCATGCTCGATGCGGTCAAGCAGGATCAGGAACAGGACAACCTGCTGTTCAAGCCGGAAGAGTGGGGCATGGCCCGGGGCAACGAGAACGAGGACTACATGTTCCTGAACCTCGGCCCGAACCACCCCTCCGCCCACGGCGCCTTCCGCCTGGTGCTGCAGCTCGATGGCGAGGAGATCCGCGACTGTGTGCCCGACATCGGCTACCACCACCGCGGCGCCGAGAAGATGGGCGAGCGCCAGTCCTGGCACAGCTACATCCCCTACACCGACCGGGTCGAGTACCTGGGGGGGGTGATGAACAACCTGCCCTATGTGCTGGCGGTCGAGAAACTGGCAGGCATCAAGGTGCCGGCCCGGGTCGACATGATCCGGGTCATGATGGCGGAGCTGTTCCGCATCCAGAGCCACTTGCTGTTCCTCGGTACCTACATCCAGGACGTGGGGGCCATGACCCCGGTCTTCTTCACCTTCACCGACCGGCAGAAGATCTACACCATCATCGAGGCCATCACAGGCGCGCGCATGCACCCGGCCTGGTTCCGCATCGGCGGCGTGGCCCACGATCTGCCGGTGGGCTGGGCCCGCCTCATCCAGGACAACCTGCTGAGCTGGCTGCCCAAGCGGCTGATGGAGTATGAGAAGGCGGCCATGCGCAACAGCATACTGCGCGGCCGTACCATAGGCGTCGCCGCCTACAACACGGCCCAGGCGCTGGCCTGGGGCACCACGGGAGGCGGTCTGCGCGCCACCGGCCTCAACTTCGACGTGCGCAAATGGCGCCCGTACTCCGGCTACGATCAGTTCGAGTTCGAGGTGCCGGTGGGCGCCAACGGGGATGCCTACGACCGCGCCACCGTGCGCATCGAGGAGATCCGCCAGAGCCTGCGCATCATAGAGCAGTGCATGAAGAACATGCCGGAAGGGCCGTTCAAGGCGGATCACCCGCTCACCACTCCGCCCCCCAAGGAGCGCACCCTGCAGGACATCGAGACCCTGATCACCCACTTCCTGCAAGTGTCGTGGGGCCCGGTGATGCCGGCCGCCGAGTCCTTCCAGATGATAGAGGCGACCAAGGGGATCAACAGCTATTACCTGACCAGCGACGGCTCCACCATGAGCTACCGGACCCGGATCCGCACCCCGAGCTTCGCCCACCTGCAGCAGATCCCCTCGGTGATCCGCGGCCAGATGGTGTCGGATCTCATCGTTTACCTGGGCAGTATCGATTTTGTTATGTCAGATGTGGATCGTTGAGTCCTCTCGCCCCGACCGACGGGGCGAAGGGCAAGACGCGCAGTAAAGGGAAAAGCCACAAAAGGTCAAGTCATGAGCCAATGTCAGTGTCACAATAACCAGACCCCACAAGGGCAAGGGGCATGCAGCAGCAAACAGGGCGATTTCGTCCTGAGCCAGGCTGAACGCGATGCCATCGAACACGAGAAACACCACTACGAAGATCCCCGTGCCGCCAGCATCGAAGCGCTCAAGATAGTGCAGCAGGCCCGCGGCTGGGTGCCCGACGGCGCCATCCACGCCATCGGTGCCGAACTCGGCATCCCCGCCAGCGACGTGGAAGGGGTCGCCACCTTCTACAGCCAGATCTTCCGCCAGCCGGTGGGTCGCCACATCATCCGCGTCTGCGACAGCATGGTCTGCTATATCAACGGCCACGAGCAGCTGCTGGCCGGTCTGAAAGAGGTCGTCAATCTGGCCCCCGGCCAGACCTCCCCGGACGGTCGTTTCACCCTGCTGCCCGTCTGCTGTCTCGGCAACTGCGACAAGGGGCCGGCCATCATGATCGATGACGACACCTACGGCGGGCTCGACGCCGTCAGCCTGCTCAAGACCCTGGAGGCCTACCCATGAGCATCCAGCCAGGCAAGACACTCGCCTCCCTCGGCACCGCCAACCGCATCCCTCGCGCCGCCGAGACTCACCCGCTCACCTGGCGCCTGCGGGACGACGGCCAGCCGGTCTGGCTCGAGGAGTACCAGGCCAAGCAGGGCTACGAGGCCGCCCGCAAGGCGCTGGGCCAGATGAGCCCGGACGACATCGTCAGCACCGTCAAGGACGCCGGCCTCAAGGGGCGCGGCGGCGCCGGCTTCTCCACCGGGGTGAAGTGGGGCCTGATGCCCAAGGACGAGAGCATGAACATCCGTTACCTGCTCTGCAACGCCGACGAGATGGAGCCCAACACCTACAAGGATCGGCTGCTGATGGAGCAGCTGCCCCACCTGCTGATCGAGGGGATGATCATCTCGGCACGGGCCCTCAAGGCCTACCGCGGCTACATCTTCCTGCGCGGCGAGTACGTGGATGCCGCCATTCACCTGCGCCGCGCCGTGGAAGAGGCCAAGGCCGCGGGGCTCCTCGGCAAGAACATCCTGGGCTCGGGGTTTGACTTCGAGCTGTTCGTCCACACCGGCGCCGGTCGCTACATCTGCGGCGAAGAGACGGCGCTTATCAACTCCCTAGAAGGACGCCGCGCCAACCCGCGCGCCAAGCCCCCCTTCCCCGCCGTCTCCGGCGTCTGGGGCAAGCCCACCTGCGTCAACAACGTCGAGACCCTGTGCAACGTGCCCGCCATCATCGGCAACGGTGTCGAATGGTACAAGGGACTGGCGCTGCCTGGCTCCGAGGATCACGGCACCAAGCTGATGGGCTTCTCCGGCAAGGTGAACAACCCCGGCCTCTGGGAGCTGCCCTTTGGCATCACGGCCCGCGAGCTGTTCGAGCACTATGCCGGCGGCATGAAGCCCGGTTATCGCCTGAAAGCCTGGCAGCCTGGCGGCGCCGGTACCGGCTTCCTGCTGCCCGAGCACCTGGATGCCCAGATGTATGCCGGCGGCATCGGCAAGGTCGGCACCCGAATGGGAACGGGCCTCGCCATGGCGGTGGACGACAGCATCAACATGGTGAGCCTCTTGCGCAACATGGAGGAGTTCTTCGCCCGCGAATCCTGCGGCTGGTGCACCCCCTGCCGCGACGGCCTGCCCTGGAGCGTCAAGCTGCTGCGGGCGCTGGAGCGGGGCGAGGGCCAACCCGAGGATCTCGCCACCCTGGAGCAGCTGGTCAGTTTCCTCGGCCCGGGCAAGACCTTCTGCGCCCATGCCCCCGGCGCCATCGAGCCCCTTGGCAGTGCGATGAAGTACTTCCGGTCCGAATTCGAGGCCGGGGTCAAGGCGCCCCACGACAATCACAAGCTGTTCAAGGGTATCCAGCCCAACCTGCTGGGCGAGCGCTGGTAAGCGCCAGGACGCATCGGGCAATAGCCGATTTCACAAAACAGGTTTCAGGGAAGTTGTATGGCAACCATTCATGTAGACGGTAAAGAGTACGAGGTAGACGGGGCAGACAACCTGCTGCAAGCCTGTCTGTCGCTGGGTCTGGACGTCCCCTATTTTTGCTGGCACCCGGCGCTGGGTAGCGTCGGTGCCTGCCGCCAGTGCGCGGTCAAACAGTATCAGAATGCCGACGACAAGCGCGGCCGCCTGGTCATGTCCTGCATGACCCCCTCCACCGATGGCACCTATATCTCCATCGAGGACGAAGAGGCGAAGGAGTTTCGCAAGACGGTGGTGGAGTGGCAGATGACCAACCACCCCCACGACTGCCCGGTGTGTGAAGAGGGCGGCGCCTGCCACCTGCAGGACATGACGGTGATGACCGGCCACAACAGCCGCCGCTACCGTTTCACCAAACGCACCCACCAGAACCAGGATCTGGGCCCCTTCATCAACCACGAGATGAACCGCTGCATCGCCTGCTATCGCTGCGTGCGCTACTACAAGGATTACGCCGGTGGCGAGGATCTCGGGGTCTATGGCGCCCACGACAACGTCTACTTCGGCCGGGTCGAGGATGGCACCCTGGAGAGCGAGTTCTCCGGCAACCTGGTGGAGGTCTGCCCCACCGGCGTCTTCACCGACAAGACCCACTCCGAGCGCTACAACCGCAAGTGGGACATGCAGTTCGCCCCCAGCATCTGCCAGGGGTGCTCGGTCGGCTGCAACATCAGCCCGGGTGAGCGCTACGGCGAGCTGCGCCGCATCGAAAACCGCTTCCACGGCGCCCTCAACCACTACTTCCTGTGCGATCGCGGCCGCTTCGGCTACGGTCACGTCAACCTGGCCGACCGCCCCCGCCAGCCCCTCTTGCAAGATGGCGGCGACAAGCTGGCCATCACGGTGGACGGTGCCCTGAACCGCGCCGCGGACGCCCTGCGCACCGCCAGTGGCGTCATCGGCATCGGCTCGCCCCGGGCGTCGCTTGAGAGCAACTACGCCCTGCGCGAGCTGGTGGGCGCCGCCAACTTCTACTCTGGTGTTGAGCAGAGCGAGTGGGCCTGCCTGCAGAAGATGCTGCAGATCCTGGAGCAGGGCGGTGTGCGCACCCCCAGCCTGCGCGACATGGAGGAGGCCGACGCCGTGCTGGTGCTCGGCGAGGACGTCACCCAGACTGCCGCCCGCATCGCCCTGGCCCTGCGCCAGGCGGTCAAGGGCAAGGGACGCGAGATCGCCCGCAAGCTGAAGGTGGATCTCTGGCAGGTCGCAGCGGTGCAGACCCTGGCCCAAAACGAGCGCTATCCCCTGCTCATCACCAGCCTGGACGCGACCCGTCTGGACGACGTGGCGAGCGGCACCCTGCACGCCCCTCACGCGGATCAGGCGCGCCTCGGCTTTGCCATCGCGCACCTGCTTGACGGCACCGCCCCGGCGCCGACGGATCTCGCCCCCGAGCAGCAGGCCCTGGCAGCCCGCTGGGCCGAACTGCTGGGCAGCGCCAGGAAGCCCCTCATCATCGCAGGCAATGGTGCCCGTTCACTGGCGCTGATCGAGGCGGCCAGCAACATCGCCCGCGCCCTCAAGGGCCGCGGCCAGGCCGTGGAGCTCGCCCTGGTGGCCCAGGAGGCCAACAGCCTGGGGCTGGCCATGCTGGCCCGGGATGCCGCCCCGCTGGAGAGCGCCCTCGAGCGTATCGAAGGGGAGGAGCAGCTCGCCCTGGTGGTGCTTGAGAACGATCTCTACCGCCGTGCGCCGCGCAGCCGGGTGGATGCCGCCCTGGATCGCCTGCAGCACCTGCTGCTGGTGGACCACCAGGACACCCAGACCGCCAAGAAGGCGAGCCTGATGCTGCCCGCCGCCAGCTTCGCCGAAGGCGACGGGACGCTTATCAACATGGAAGGCCGCGCCCAGCGCTTCTTCCAGGTCTATTCCCCCGCCTTCTACGACGCCGACATCCAGGTGCGCGAGGGCTGGCGCTGGCTGGCCGCCCTGCAGGGGACGCTGGCGCGCAAGCCCCTGCGCTGGAGCACCTTCGACGACGTGAGCACCGAGTGCGCCGCCAGCACCCCGCAGCTCAGCACCATGCGCGAGCCTGCTCCCAACGCCGGCCTGCGCATCCGCGGCATGAAGCTCGCCCGCGAGCCGCACCGCTACAGCGGCCGCACCTCCATGCTGGCGGATCAGAACGTGAGCGAGCCCAGGGTGGCGCAGGATCCCGACTCCCCGTTCGCCTTCTCCATGGAAGGCTACGCCGGTGCCCGCCAGCCCCTCTCCCAGGTGCCCTTCGCCTGGGCACCGGGCTGGAACTCGCCGTCTGCCTGGAACAAGTTCCAGGACGAGGTGGGTGGCAACCTGCGCGCCGGGGATCCCGGCCGTCGCCTGCTGGAGCCGGGCGAGGATAGCCTCGGCTGGTTCAATGTCATCCCCGCCCCCTTCCACGCCCAGGCAGCCCTGCAGGTGGTGAGTTACGATCAGCTGTTCGGCGGCGAAGAGCTCTCCGCCCGCAGTCCGGTCATCCAGGCCCGCATGGGCGAGCCCGCCCTGGTGCTGAACCCGGCCGACGCGGCGCGTCTGGCCCTGGGCGCCGGCAGTCAGGTCGCCTTCTCCTGGGGTGGCAACCACTGGCGCCTGGCCCTGCGCCTGAGCGACAAGCTGGCCCAGGGTCTGGTGGGGCTGCCGCTCGGCGTCAACGGCCTGCCGACCGCGCTGCACCACGCCCTTCTCGATAACCTGCAGGAGGTGATCGCATGAGCGATGCGCTGATTGATCTGTTGCTGGAAATCGGCAAGGCCCTGATCGTGCTGGTGGGGATAGTGGGGGCCGGTGCCTTCATGAGCTTCATCGAGCGCCGTCTGCTGGCACTCTGGCAGGATCGTTACGGCCCCAACCGGGTTGGTCCCTTCGGCTTGCTGCAGCTGGCGGCCGACATGGTCAAGATGTTCTTCAAGGAGGACTGGATCCCGCCGTTCGCGGATCGCCGGATCTTCGTGCTGGCCCCCATCATCGCCTTCACCGCCTTCATCCTGGCGTTTGCGGTGGTGCCCATCACCCCCACCTGGGGCGTGGCGGATCTCAACGTGGGCCTGCTCTACATCCTGGCCATCGCGGGGCTGGCGGTCTACGCCGTGCTGTTCGCCGGCTGGTCGAGCAACAACAAGTACTCATTGCTCGGCAGCCTGCGCGCCTCGGCCCAGACCCTCTCCTACGAGGTATTCCTGGGACTGTCGCTCATGGGCATCGTCATCCAGACCGGCAGCTTCAACCTGCGTGACATCGTCGAGGCCCAGGCCGGCATGTGGAACGTGATCCCCCAGATCCTGGGCTTCGTCACCTTCCTGTTCGCCGGGGTCGCCGTCACCCACCGCCACCCGTTCGATCAGCCGGAAGCCGAGCAGGAGCTCGCCGACGGCTATCACATCGAGTATGCGGGCATGAAGTGGGGTCTGTTCTTCGTGGGCGAGTACATCGGCATCGTGCTGATCTCTTCGCTCATCGTGACCCTCTTCTTCGGTGGCTGGCACGGCCCCTGGCTGCCGCCCTTCATCTGGTTCGCCCTGAAGACCGCCTGTTTCATGGTGTTCTTCATCCTGCTGCGGGCCTCCCTGCCCCGCCCGCGCTTCGACCAGGTGATGTCCTTTGGCTGGAAAGTGTGCCTGCCCCTGACCCTGCTCAACATGCTGGTCACAGGCGCAGTCGTGCTGCTGAACATGTAATGAGGCACCAATGAAAATTACGAGCATTATCAAGGGTGTCGGCACCCAACTGCGCAGCCTGGGGATGGTCTTCTCCCATGCCTGGCGCCCTCGCGAGACCCTGAGCTACCCGGAACAGCCGGTCTATGCCGCCCCGCGTTTTCGCGGCCGCATCGTGTTGACCCGGGATCCTGACGGCGACGAGCGCTGCGTGGCGTGCAACCTGTGCGCCGTCGCCTGCCCGGTCGGCTGCATCTCCCTGCAGAAGGCGGAACGGGAAGACGGCCGCTGGTACCCTGAGTTCTTTCGCATCAACTTCTCCCGCTGCATCTTCTGCGGCCTGTGCGAGGAGGCCTGCCCCACCACCGCCATCCAGCTGACGCCGGATTTCGAGATGGGGGAGTATCGCCGCCAGGATCTGGTGTACGAGAAGGAAGATCTGCTGATCAGCGGCCCCGGCAAGTACCCGGACTACAACTTCTACCGCATGAGCGGGATGGCCATCGACGGCAAGCCGAAAGGGGATGCCGAGAACGAAGCCAAGCCCATCGATGTCAAGAGCCTGCTGCCCTAGGAGTCAATCATGGAACTGGCATTCTATGCCGCGGCCCTGGTCGCCGTTTACAGCACGCTGCGGGTGATCAGCACCAGCAACCCCATGCACGCGCTGCTCAATCTCATCATCTCCCTCATCGCCGTGGCCATGATCTTCTTCTGCCTGGGCGCCGCCTTCGCAGGGGCCCTGCAGGTGATCGTCTACGCCGGCGCCATCATGGTGCTGTTCGTGTTCGTGGTGATGATGCTGAACCTGGGCTCGGCCCAGGATCAGGAGAAGAAGTGGCTCACCCCCACCACCTGGGGCGGACCCGCCCTGCTCTCCCTCGTCCTGCTGGGTTTCCTGGCCCAGGGCATCCTCGGGGTGACCGGCGGCACGCTTGGCCAGACCGACGTCAGCGCCAAGGAGGTCGGCATCGCCCTGTTCGGTCCCTACGTGCTGGCGGTGGAGCTCGCCTCCATCCTGCTGCTGGCGGGCCTGGTCACCGCCTATCACCTGGGCCGCGAGGACAAGAGCGGGGAAGTGCTCTCCGTGCCCCGCACCACACAAGAAGGAGGTCAGCAATGAGCGGCATTCCCATGGTGATGCATGGCCTGCTGCCGGCGGCCTGCCCCCTTTCCATCCAGCAAGCACAAGGAGAATGGCGATGAGTGGAATACCCATGGAGCATGGCCTCCTGCTGGCGGCCATCCTGTTCGCCATCGGCCTGTGCGGCTTGCTGATACGCCGCAACCTGCTGTTTATCCTCATGAGTATCGAAATCATGATGAATGCGTCCGCCCTGGCGTTCGTGGTGGCGGGTAGCCGCTGGGCCCAGGCCGACGGTCAGATCATGTACATACTGGTGATTTCTCTGGCGGCAGCGGAGGCCAGTATCGGCCTCGCCCTGTTACTGCTGCTCTATCGTCGTTACCACACCCTGAACGTGGACACTGTGAGCGAGATGCGCGGATGAGCCTCCTATACCTGACTTTTCTGTTCCCCCTGTTGGGATGGCTGCTGCTGGCCTTCTCCCTCGGCCGCCTCGGTGAGCGCACCTCGGCGCTCATCGGCGTCGGCAGCATAGGCCTGTCGGCCCTGACCACTGTCTGGGTCGGGTTCGACTTCCTCAATCACCCGCCGGAAGGTGGTGTCTATACCCAGACCCTGTGGCAGTGGATGACGGTGGGCGAGTTCCAGCCCGCCTTCCGCCTCTCCCTGGACGGGCTGTCGCTGACCATGCTGGGGGTGGTGACCGGGGTAGGCTTCTTCATCCACCTGTTCGCCTCCTGGTACATGCGCGGGGAAGAGGGGTATTCCCGCTTCTTCACCTACACCAACCTCTTCATCGCCAGCATGCTGTTCCTGGTGCTGGCAGACGATCTGCTGTTCGTCTACCTGGGGTGGGAAGGGGTGGGCCTGTGCAGCTACCTGCTGATCGGCTTCTACTACCGCAACCCCGCCAACGGGGCGGCCGCCCTCAAGGCGTTCGTGGTGACCCGGGTCGGTGACGTCTTCCTCGCCATCGGTCTGTTCGTGCTCTATCGCGAGCTCGGCACCCTCAACATCCACGAGCTGCTGGTGCGGGCCCCGGCCATGTTTGCCGAAGGCTCCCCTGCCCTGTCGTTCGCCTGCCTGATGCTGCTCGGCGGCGCGGTCGGCAAGTCCGCCCAGCTGCCGCTGCAGACCTGGCTGGCGGACGCCATGGCGGGCCCGACCCCGGTCTCCGCGCTGATCCACGCGGCCACCATGGTGACGGCGGGGGTCTACCTCATCGCCCGCACCCATGGCCTCTTCCTGCTGGCCCCCGAGATCCTGCATCTGGTGGCGCTGGTCGGCACCATCACGCTGGTGCTGGCAGGCTTCGCGGCCCTGGTGCAGACCGATATCAAGCGGATCCTGGCCTACTCCACCATGAGCCAGATCGGCTACATGTTCCTGGCCCTGGGTGTCGGTGCCTGGGAAGGGGCCATCTTCCACCTGATGACCCACGCCTTCTTCAAGGCACTGCTGTTCCTCTCCGCCGGTGCCGTCATCGTCGCGACCCACCACGAGCAGAACATCTTCAAGATGGGGGGCCTGCGCAAGAGCCTGCCCCTGGTCTATGCCTGCTTCCTGGTGGGGGGCTCGGCCCTGGCCGCGCTGCCGCTGGTGACCGCCGGCTTCTACAGCAAGGACGCCATCCTGTGGCAGGTGCAGGCCAGCGGCCAGAGCGCCCTGCTGTGGGCGGGTCTGGGCGGGGCCTTCCTGACCTCCCTCTACACCTTCCGCCTCATCTTCATCGCCTTCCACGGCAAGGTGCAGACCGAGGCTCACGCCGGTCACGGCCTGGCCCACCAGCTGCCGCTGCTGGTGCTGCTGGTGCTCTCCACCGGGGTCGGCGCCCTCATCGTGCCGCCCCTGGCAGGAGTACTGCCGGCGGGCCCGGGGGATCATATCGAGGAGGGCCGTCACGCCCTGGAAATAGCCTCCGGCGTCATCGCCGTGGCGGGTATAGCGCTGGCCGCCTTCCTGTTCCTCGGTGAGCGTCGCCTGGCCAAGGGGATCGCCGAGAGCGGGCCTGGCCGTCTGCTGAGCACCCTCTGGTTCAATGCCTGGGGCTTCGACTGGCTCTATGATCTGGTCTGGGTCAAGCCCTACCTGCTGGCCACCCGGCTGCTCGGCAAGGATCCGCTGGATCGGGCGATGAACCTGCCGGCCGTGCTGGCACAAGCCGGCCACCAGCTGCTGGCCTGGACCGTCTCCGGCAAGCTGCGCTGGTACGCCGCCTCCATGGGGATGGGCGCCGCCCTGATCCTGGCCCTGCTGCTGCTCGGTTGATCCCATGGCATTTCAATTTCACGCAGGCCTGCGGGCCTGCACAACGACCAGAACATAGACGAGAGCTGATATCGTGACCTTACTCTGGATCTTGCTAATTCCCTTTATCGGCGGCTTGCTCTGCTGGCAGATGGAGCGGCTCGGCGGACAATTCGTCCGCTGGGTGGCCCTCGCCTCCATGAGCGCCTGCCTGGTGCTCTCCAGCGCCATCTGGCTCGGCGGTGACTTCACCCTGGCCAACCCCGGCCTGCCCGTCTGGGCCGCCGAGTGGCAACAACCCTGGATCCCCCGCTTCGGCATCTCATTGCATCTGGCGGTGGACGGCCTGTCGCTGCTGATGGTGATGCTCACCAGCTTCATCGGCGTGCTGGCCATCCTCTGCTCCTGGAAGGAGATCGTGCAGCGCATCGGCTTCTTCCACCTGAACCTGCTGTGGATCCTGGGGGGCGTGCTCGGCGTCTTCATGGCGGTGGACCTGTTCCTCTTCTTCTTCTTCTGGGAGATGATGCTGGTCCCCATGTATTTCCTGATCGCGCTCTGGGGCCACTCGGTCACCGACGGCAAGTCGCGCATCAACGCCGCCACCAAGTTCTTCATCTACACCCAGGCGAGCGGCCTCATCATGCTGGTGGCCATCCTGGGCCTGGTGCTGACCCACCACGCCACCACAGGCGTCTTCACCTTCAACTATCAGGAGCTGCTGAACACCCACATGAGCAGCACGGTCCAGTGGCTGCTGATGTTGGGCTTCTTCATCGCCTTCGCGGTCAAGATGCCCCTGGTACCCCTGCACGGCTGGCTGCCTGACGCCCACAGCCAGGCGCCGACCGCGGGCTCCGTGGACCTGGCGGGCATCCTGCTCAAGACCGCCGCCTACGGCCTGCTGCGCTTCACCCTGCCGCTCTTCCCCGAGGCCTCCGCCGAGTTCGCCCCCTACGCCATGGGCCTCGGCCTCATCGGCATCGTCTACGGCGCCCTGCTGGCCTTCGCCCAGACCGACATCAAGCGGCTGGTGGCCTACACCAGCATCTCCCACATGGGCTTCGTGATGATCGCCATCTATTCCGGCAGCGAGCTCGCCCTGCAGGGCGCCGTGGTGCAGATGATCGCCCACGGCCTCTCCGCCGCCGGCCTCTTCATCCTGTGCGGCCAGCTCTACGAGCGCCTGCACACCCGGGATCTGCGCCAGATGGGCGGCCTCTGGGGACGCTTGCGCTACCTGCCCGGGGTCATGCTGTTCTTCTCGGTCGCTTCCCTCGGGATGCCGGGCACCGGCAACTTCGTCGGCGAGTTCCTGATCCTCATCGGCAGCTTCCAGGTGGCCCCCGTCATGACCGTCATCGCCACCTTCGGCCTGGTGCTGGCATCGGTCTACTCCCTCATCATGCTGCAGCGCGCCTGCTTCGGTACCCCCAAGGAGGAGAGCGTGCTCAAGGGGCTGGACAAGCGGGAGCTGGCCATGATGCTGACCATAGCCGGCCTGCTGGTACTGCTCGGCCTCTATCCCCAGCCGGTGCTGGACACCGCCAGCAGCAGCCTCTTGAGCGTGCTGCACTGGTATGCGCTGCCAGACACGGGAGCGCTGCAATGATGCTTTCTCTTTTGCCTTCCATGTCCATGTCGGGAGCCCTGTCATGACGTTTACTGTTTCTCAACTGCTGGCCCTGCTGCCCCTGTTGCTGACCACAGGGGCCATGGTGGCCCTGATGCTGGCCATCGCCTGGAAGCGCTGCGACGACACCGCCTTCGTGGTGACCATCGCCGGTCTCAACCTGGCGCTCTTCTCCCTGCCCGTCGTGATGGCCCAGGGGGATCAGGGGGTCACTCCCCTGCTGCAAGTGGACAGCTATGCGGTCTTCTACATGGGGCTGGTGCTCATCGGCGCCCTGGCCACCTGTACCTTCGGCCGCACCTGGCTCAAGGGCTACCCGGACAACCGGGAAGAGTTCTACCTGCTGCTGCTCATCGCCACCGCCGGTGGTCTGGTGCTGGCGGGCTCCCGTCATCTCGCGTCGCTCTTCATCGGGATCGAGATGCTGACCCTGCCCATGTTCGGTCTGGTGGGCTATGCCTATCGCGAGCGCCATTCGCTGGAGGCCAGCATCAAGTACATGGTGCTCTCCGCCAGCGCCACCGCCTTCCTGCTGTTCGGCATGGCGCTGCTCTACGCCCAGGCGGGGAGCCTCAGCTTCAGCGATCTCGGCCTGACCCTGTCCCAGAGCCCGGCCCATCACCCGCTGCTGATGGGGGGCTTCGGCCTGATGCTGGTGGGCTTCGCCTTCAAGTTGTCGCTCGCCCCCTTCCACCTCTGGACCCCGGACGTCTACGAGGGTGCCCCTGCACCTGTGGCCACCTTCCTCGCCACCGTGAGCAAGATCGCCGTGTTCTGCGTGCTGCTGCGCTTCTACTTGGCGGTGCCGGCCACCTCGGATCCCATGATCCACTGGCTGCTGGCGGCCATGGCGGTCATCTCCATCGTGGTCGGCAACCTCCTGGCGCTGATCCAGACCAACATCAAGCGGATGATGGGTTACTCCTCCATCTCCCACTTCGGCTATCTGCTGGCGGTGGTGGTGGCGAGCCGCCTCGGCCAGATCCCGGTGGAAGCGGCGGGGGTCTACCTGCTGATGTACCTGTTCACTAGCCTGGGGGCCTTCGGCGTCATCAGCATGATGTCCAGCCCCTACCGCGGCAAGGATGCGGACTCCCTGCACAGCTACCGCGGCCTGTTCTGGAAGCGCCCTTATCTCACGGCGGTGATGACGGTGATGATGTTGTCGCTCGCGGGTATCCCCATGACCCTCGGCTTCATCGGCAAGTTCTACCTCATCGGCGTCACCGTCGAGGCGCAGCTGTGGTGGCTCTCCGGCGCAATCGTGCTCGGCAGTGCCCTGGGTCTCTACTACTACCTGCGCGTCATGGTCACCCTCTACCTGCGCGAACCCGGCATGCAGCTGCGCGATGCCAGGGCCGACTGGGCCTTCTCCTCCGGGGGCCTGGTGGTGCTGCTCTCCGCCATCCTGGTGGTATTGCTCGGCATCTACCCCCAGCCCGTCATCAGCCTGGTGCAGGGCTTCCAGCACGTGGTGCTGCGTTAAGCCTCAGGCACACAACAAAAACCGGCCCCCGTGGCCGGTTTTTTTATTCCCTATCCGAGACGATATTCATCCTGCTCCAGCCGGTAATGTGCGCCCTCCCCTTTTCCCCTCGCCATCCCCTCCTCATCCAGAGTCAAAGCACCGGGGCTGCTACATGCTGAGTCCTGAATCAGGATCATTCACGCAACGCTTATGCTGCGCCCATAAAAAAACCGGCCTGTTGGCCGGTTTTCCATGGTTGCTGTGTACGCGGAGGGATTAACCCAGGCGCACCCGGGCGTTTCTGAACATCCGCATCCAGGCGCCATCCTCGCCCCAGTGGTCCGGGTGCCAGGAGTTCGCCACGGTGCGGAACACCCGCTCCGGGTGCGGCATCATGATGGTGGCGCGCCCGTCCGTGGTGGTCACCGCTGTGATGCCCGCCGGTGCGCCGTTCGGGTTGGCCGGATACTGCTCGGTCACGTTGCCACGGTTATCGACGAAACGCAGCCCCACCAGGCCGCTCTGTTGCAGCGCCTCCAGATGGGCGGCGTCGCGCACCTCCACCCGCCCTTCCCCGTGGGAGACGGCAATGGGCATCACCGAGCCCGCCATGCCGGCGAAGAAGGCGGACGGGGAGTCTTGCACCTGCACCAGGCTGAAGCGCGCCTCGAAGCGCTCGGAGCGGTTGCGCACGAAGCGCGGCCACAGATCGGCGCCCGGGATCAGGGTGCGCAGGTTGGACATCATCTGGCAACCGTTGCACACGCCGAGCGACAGGGTGTCGCCGCGCTCGAAGAAGCGCTGGAACTGCTCGCGGGCGTTGTCGTTGAACAGGATGGACTTGGCCCAGCCCTCGCCCGCCCCCAGCACGTCGCCGTAGGAGAAACCGCCACAGGCCACCAGGGTCTGGAAATCATCCAGCTTGATGCGACCGGAGAGGATGTCGCTCATATGCACATCGACGGCGGTAAAGCCGGCGCGGTCGAACGCCGCCGCCATCTCCACGTGGGAGTTGACCCCCTGCTCGCGCAGCACCGCCAGACGGGGGGAGACCCCGCGGGCGATATAGGGGGCGGCCACGTCCTCGGACGGGTTGTAGGTCAGTCTGGCCTGCAGACCCGGATCGGTGGCGTCCTGGCGCGCGGCGTGCTCCTGATCCGCGCACTCGGGGTTGTCACGCAGGCGCTGCATCTGCCAGCTGGTCTCGCCCCAGAGGGTGCGAAGGGCGGTGCGGCTGGCGCGATACACCTCTGTCCCGGCACGCTGGAACAGGATGAGGTCGTCTTCGCGCACCGTGCCCAGCACGTGGGAGCAGGCCGCCAGGCCGTGGCCGGCCAGCAGGGTCAGCACCGCCTCCTTGTCGTCGCGGCGCACCTGGATGACGGCGCCCAGCTCCTCGTTGAACAGGGCCGGCAGCAGTTCACCGCCGATGCGGTCGAGCTGCAGGTCGAGACCGCAGTGACCGGCGAAAGCCATCTCCACCAGGGTGACGAACAGGCCGCCGTCGGAGCGGTCGTGGTAGGCAATCAGCTTGCGATCCGCCACCAGCGCCTGGATGGCGTTGAAGAAGCCCTTGAGCTGAATCGGGTTGTCCAGATCCGGGGCACTTTGCCCCAGCTGGCGATAGACCTGGGCCAGGGCGGAGGCGCCGAGGCGCTGCTTGCCGTTGCCAAGGTCGATGAGGATTAGATCGGTCTCACCGAGATCGGTCCGCAGTTGCGGCGTGACTGTATTGCGCACGTCCTCGACCCGGGCGAAGGCGGAGATGAGCAGGGAGAGCGGCGAGGTGACGCTGTGCTCCTTGCCATCCTGCTGCCAGCGGGTCTTCATGGACATGGAGTCCTTGCCCACCGGGATGGTGATGCCAAGGGCCGGGCAGAGCTCCTCGCCCACGGCTTTCACGGCTTCGTAGAGACCGGCATCTTCACCCGGGTGACCGGCGGCAGACATCCAGTTGGCGGAGAGCTTGACCCGCTTGAGGGAACCGATGTGGGCCGGGGCCAGGTTGGTCAGGGCCTCGGCCACCGCCATGCGGGCCGATGCGGCGTGGGAGAGCAGCGCCACCGGGGTGCGCTCCCCCATGGACATGGCTTCGCCGTGGTAGCTGTCATAGGTGGCGGCGGTGACGGCGCAGTCGGCCACCGGGATCTGCCAGGGACCGACCATCTGGTCACGGTTGACGAGGCCCGTCACGGTGCGATCGCCGATGGTGATGAGGAAGGACTTCTCCGCCACGGTCGGCAGGCGCAGCACCCGCTCGGCCGCCTCGGATAGGGTGACGCCATCGAGCGCCAGCGGCTTGCCCTGGGCCGGCAGACTCTGCACGTCGCGGTGCATCTTGGGCGCCTTGCCGAGCAGCACGTCCAGGGGCAGGTCGATGGGCTGGTTGTCAAAATGGGCATCCGAGAGGGTGAGGTGCTTCTCTTCGGTGGCCGTGCCGATCACGGCATAGGGCGCGCGCTCGCGCTCGCACAGCGCCTTGAACAGGGGCAGCTTGTCCTGGGCCACGGCCAGCACGTAACGCTCCTGGGATTCGTTGCACCAGACTTCCAGCGGGCTCATGCCCGGCTCGTCGTTCGGAATGGCGCGTAAGGAGAAGCGACCGCCGCGATCCCCGTCGCTCACCAGCTCCGGCATGGCGTTGGAGAGGCCGCCCGCCCCCACGTCGTGGATGAAGACGATGGGGTTGTCGTCCCCCAGTTGCCAGCAGCGGTCGATCACTTCCTGGCAGCGGCGCTCCATCTCGGGGTTGTCACGCTGCACCGAGGCGAAGTCGAGATCTTCGGCAGACTGGCCGGAGGCCATGCTTGATGCGGCGCCGCCCCCCAGGCCGATGTTCATGGCCGGGCCACCCAGCACGATGAGGGCCGCCCCCACCGGGATCTCGCCCTTCTGAACGTGCTCGGTGCGGATGTTGCCAATACCGCCCGCCAGCATGATGGGCTTGTGGTAGCCACGCACCTCGACGCCGTTGTGGCTCGGCACCTGCTCTTCGAAGGTGCGGAAGTAGCCGAGGATGGCCGGACGGCCGAATTCGTTGTTGAAGGCGGCGCCGCCGAGCGGCCCCTCCTGCATGATGTCGAAGGCGCTGACGATGCGGCTCGGCTTGCCGAAATCCTGCTCCCAGGGCTGCTCGAAACCGGGGATCCGCAGGTTGGAGACGGAGAAGCCCACCAGGCCCGCCTTGGGCTTGGCGCCACGGCCTGTCGCACCCTCGTCGCGGATTTCGCCGCCGGAGCCGGTGGCGGCCCCCGGGAAGGGGGAGATGGCGGTCGGGTGGTTGTGGGTCTCCACCTTCATCAGGATGTCGACGCGCTCCTGGTGATACTGGTATTCGCCGCTGGCGGGGCTCGGGAAGAAGCGGCCCCCCTGGCTCCCTTCCATCACGGCGGCGTTGTCTTTGTAGGCAGACAGGACATGATCCGGCGTCTGCTCGAAGGTGTTCTTGATCATCTTGAACAGCGACTTGGGCTGCTGCTCACCGTCTATGGTCCAGTCGGCGTTGAAGATCTTGTGGCGGCAGTGCTCGGAGTTCGCCTGGGCGAACATGTAGAGCTCGATGTCGTTCGGGTTGCGGCCAAGGCGGGTGAAGTTCGTCACCAGATAGTCGATCTCGTCGTCCGCCAGGGCCAGCCCCAGGGCCACGTTGGCCTCTGCCAGGGCGGCGCGACCGCCACCCAGCACATCCACCTGGGTGAAGGGACGCGGCTCGTGGTGGGCAAACAGGGCAGCCGCCTCGTGCATCTCGCCGAACACCACTTCCATCATGCGGTCGTGCAGCAGGGCCGCGACCTCGCCGCGCTGTGCCGCGCTCAGCTCACCCTTGGCCTGCACGTAGTAGGCGATGCCGCGCTCGAGTCGCTTGACCTGGCTGAGGCCGCAGTTGTGGGCGATGTCGGTTGCTTTGGAAGACCAGGGGGAGATAGTGCCGGGGCGGGGGGTAACGAGGAACAGCTGACCGCTGGGGGTGTGTTCCGGAATGGTCGGGCCGTAGCGCAGCAGCTGGCCCAGGGTCGCTCGCTCCGGGGGCGACAGCGGGCTCGTCAGCTCGGCAAAATGCACGTATTCGGCATAGACGCTTGCTATCTCTACTCCTCTCTGTGCGCAGCTCTGCAGCAGCTTGTGGACACGAAACTCAGACAGTGCTGGGGCACCACGCAAGATTTCCATATACCTTTCTCACCAAGTTTTAGAGTGTGGGGGGATTTGAGACGCGCGTATTATAGGGATCAGGCCCAGCCCGAACAAACGTTTTTCTCGCCCCGCACGATGTGACTCCCTCCGGACTCTCTGGTATAAAGGGGCCTCTCTTTTGACAAATGCCGATTTTTTCAACAAGGGTACTCACCTACTTGCGCTGCATTTTTCGACTGCTTACCGGGATGATGTTGACGCTGGCCCTGGCCGGTTGCGACTTCCATACCCCCTCCAGCCAGCTGGAACAGATCCGCCAACGGGGCGAGATCCGGGTCGGCACCCTCTATGGCCCCACTTCCTACTACCAGCGTGACGACGTCGCCCAGGGCTTCGACTACGAACTGGCGCAGCTCTACGCCGACTGGCTGGGGGTCAAGCTGACCATAGTGCCTGCCTACAGCACCGCCGAACTGGTCGAGCAACTGCAAAAGGGCAGGCTGGACTTGGCCGCGGCGGCCATCGTCGTGACCCCGGAGCGGCGCAAGCTGTTCCGCTTCGGCCCCGGCTTCTATCAGGTCTCCCCCAAGCTGGTCTACCGTAACGGCGCCCCCAGGCCCAAGGATCTGGGGGACATCAAGGGCAGCATAGTGGTACCGGCTGGATCCACCGGCGAGGATCTGATGAAGGAGCTGGCCAAGCAGCATCCCAACCTGAACTGGAGTACCAACCGGGACGCCGACGTGGAGGAGCTGCTCAAGCAGGTGGCCGATGGCGAGGTGGACTACACGGTGGTGCAGGACACCATACTGGCCCGCACCCAGCGCTACTACCCCGAGCTCACCGAGGGGCTGACCCTCGCCAACAAGCAGACCGTGGCCTGGGCCATGACCCGGTTGCCCGATGACAGCCTCTACGCCAGCGTCATCGACTTCTTCGGCCAGCGCTTCATGGACGGCGCCATCGCCAAGCTGGACGAGAAGTACTTCGGCCACGTGCAGAACTTCGATTTCGTCGACACCCGCACCTTCCTCAAGCGCGCCAAGAGCCTGCTGCCCAAGTACCAGGCGATGTTCCAGACCCACGCCAGGGAGATCGACTGGCGGCTGCTGGCGGCCATCAGCTATCAGGAGTCTCACTGGGACCCCCAGGCCCGCTCCTACACCGGGGTGCGCGGCATGATGATGCTGACCGAGCCCACCGCCAAGGCGATGGGGGTCAGCGACAGAACCCATCCGGAGGAGAGCATCAAGGGCGGTGCCCGCTACCTGGAGGAGATGATGGAGAAGGTGCCGGACTCGGTACCGGCCGACGAGAAGGTGTGGTTCGCCCTCACCGCCTACAACATCGGCTACGGCCACATGATGGATGCCCGTCGGCTGACCAAGGAGCTCGGCAAGAACCCGGACGCCTGGAGCGACGTGAAGGAGGTACTGCCCCTGCTGCAGCAGTCACGCTGGCATCGCAAGGTGCGCTACGGCTATGCCCGGGGCGGCGAGGCACGCAACTATGTCAACAACGTGCGCCAGTACTACCAGAGCCTGCTCTGGCTCGACAACGAGCAGCAGAAGGCCCACCGCCGCGAGGAGCTGGATGAGGACGACAGCAGCGAGCCGGCCGCCCCGGCAGAGCGTCCCGCCATCATCGCCGAGGTGGTCAAGCAGATCATCACCCCCTAGCCCTGGGGGGTGTGTTTTCCCGGCAGATTCTCTGTTAACATCCAACCAGATCCGAGGGACGCGAGTCTGGCTTATTGCAATGTATTCATCACGTTGCACTACCTGCCCAGCCGCCCTTCGGCCGAGGAGACCAGGGAGGAGAACAAGATGCGAGCACGCAGAAGAGCCATGTTGGCCCGAAAAACCAAATGTGCCTGGAGCCCGAGACGCAAGCTCAAACTGGCCGACATGAAGCGCAAGATCTGGCACAGAAACCGCTCCTTCACGCTGCTGATAGCGGAGCACACAGTATAAACCCGGCATCCGCCGGGTTTTTTATTCCCTCACGCCCCCGCCGCCAGCGCCTCGAACTGTACCCTGCGCTTGGAGACAAGGGTGTTGCAGTGGTTGCAGAAATAATCCACGGCGCCACAGGCCCGAAGCCGCTCCAGCGCCTGCTGGCAGGTCGGACACAGGGCCCGGATGCGATAACGGATCTGGCACTGGCTGCAACAGGTCTCGTCACTGCGGCTGTCCAGCTCCCCCTGGCAGGCCGGGCAGACAAGATGGCTCATGATTGGCTCCTCGCAAAGTGAATGTGTGCTGGGTGGGCCCACTGCACATTCCCCTCCTCCATCGACCCCAAGAAAAACGGCTGCCGGTGAGGGCAGCCGCAGGGCCTTACTTCTTCGCCTTGGCCTTGAGCAGACGCTTGCGCTGACGCTCCTGGCTCAGGGTCAGGGTGTTCTTCTTGCCCTCGAACGGGTTGACCGACTCCTGGAACTCGACCCGGATCGGGGTGCCCATGATCTTCAGGGACTTGCGGAAATAGTTGATGAGATACCGCTTGTAGGAGTCCGGCAAGTCGTTCAGCTGGTTGCCGTGGATCACGATGCGCGGCGGGTTGTAGCCACCGGCGTGGGCATACTTCAGCTTGACCCGGCGACCATTCACCATGGGCGGCTGGTGATCTTCCTGGGCCATCTGCATGATCCGGGTCAGCATGGCGGTGCTGGTGCGGCGGGTGGCGGACTCGTAGGCCTCGTTGATGGACTCGAACAGGTGGCCGACGCCGCTGCCGTGCAGGGCGGAGATGAAGTGGATGCGGGCGAAGTCGATGAAGCCCAGACGACGGTCCAGCTCGTTCTTGACGTCCTCTTTGACCTTCTGATCCAGGCCGTCCCACTTGTTCACCACCAGCACCACGGAGCGGCCGCTGTTGAGCACGAAACCGAGGATGCTCAAGTCCTGATCCGTGATGGTCTCACGGGCGTCGATCACCAGCAGGCAGACGTTCGCATCTTCAATCGCCTTGAGGGTCTTGATGACGGAGAATTTCTCCACCGTCTCGTGCACCTTGCCGCGGCGGCGCACGCCGGCGGTGTCGATGACCACGTACTTCTGCTCGTCGCGCTCCATGGGGATGTAGACGGAGTCGCGGGTGGTGCCCGGCATGTCATAGACGATGACCCTATCTTCACCCAGCATGCGGTTGGTCAGGGTGGACTTGCCGACGTTGGGGCGACCGACGATGGCAAACTTGATGGGCAGGTCGGCGAACGGCGTCTCCTTGGTGTCTTCCTTGGTATCCAGCTCGCCCGTGGCCAGCATGCGCACCAGCGCCTCTTCGTCGAACTCCTCCTGCTCCTCGTCCGCCGCCTGTTCGGCCGCAGACTCCACCAGGGTCTCCAGATGGGGGGCCAGCGCCAGCTCCAGCAGGCTCAGCACGCCGCGACCGTGGGCGGCCGCCATCTGGTAGACCTCCCCCAGGGCCAGGCCGTAGAACTCGGACACCGCGGAGTCGCCGTCGATGCCGTCTGTCTTGTTGGCCACCAGAAACACCTTCTTGTGGCTCTTGCGCAGGTGCTCGGCGATAGCCTGATCCGCCGCGGTCAGGCCGGCGCGCGCATCCACCATGAAGAGCACCACATCGGCCTCTTCGATGGCCAGCAGGGACTGCTCGGCCATCTTCAGCTCGATCCCCTCCTCGGTGCCATCGATACCGCCGGTATCGACCACGATAAATTCCAGCTCGCCCAGCTTCGCCTGGCCGTATTTACGGTCCCGGGTCAGGCCGGGGAAGTCGGCCACCAGGGCATCCCGGGTACGGGTCAGGCGGTTGAACAGGGTGGATTTCCCCACGTTGGGGCGGCCCACCAGGGCTACTACAGGAGTCATAAAAGCCTCATTCTCAAGACGACAAAGGCTCCGGGTCCGAAGACCAGGAGCCGGAGATTCATATTAACGGGCGATCAGGGACGCTTGATAGCGTACAGCTTGCCGCCACGGCTCTGCACATACAGGGTGTCGCCATCCACCAGGGGGGCGGCGTACAGACCACTGCTGTCGAGCTGCTGCATGGCCTTGATGGAGCCGTCGGTACGGTCCAGCCAATACAGGTAACCTTCCACATCCCCGACCACCACATAGTCACCCAGGATGACGGGGGCGGTCACGGTGCGGTTTTCCAGCTGGGTGTTGGACCACAGCTCGAGCCCGTTGCGACGGTCCACCGCAAACAGGTGGCTGCGGCTGTCGGTCAGCACGATGGCATTGCCAGTCACCGCCATGTCGCGGTAGCCGGAATACTTGCGCTTCCACACCTCGTCGCCGCTCATCAGCTTGCGGGCCATCAGCTGGCCATTGTAGGCGATGGCATAGAGCTCGTCGCCGGCGATGAGGGGGGCGGCATCCACATCCACCATGCGATCCAGCTCGGTGGCACCGCGCGGGTCGGCCACCTTGGACTGGCGCACCGGCTGGCCGTTGCTCAGCAGGGCGATGCCCACCTTGCCATCGGCGCGGCCGTACAGCACGGCGCCGTTGGTGATGACGGGGGCACCGGCACTGCGCAGGGTCAGGGGCGGTTGCTCTTCGGACAGGGTCCACTGCAGCTTGCCCTCGTCGGTATCGAGCGCCACCAGGCGGCCCGAGGTGGTCAGCACCACCACACGGCCATCCTCGACGGCGGGGCTCGCCACCACCTCACCCGGTACCGTGGTCTGCCACAACACCTCCCCGTTCTCCGCGTTCAGGGCGTAGACCACCCCGTTCTCGGAGCCGAGGAACAGCTTGCCGTAGCGGGAGACCAGGCCGCCGGAGAGACGGGCGCTGCGCTTGTCGGCGTTGATGGGCAAGTCAGCCAGATCCACGCTCCACAGCTCCTTGCCGCTGTCGCGCTCGAAGGCGGTCACGTCACCATCCCGGGCCGCCGCATAGATGCGGTCCTCTTCCACCACCGGCTTGAGCTGGGAGTAGAAGTCGCCGATGCCATCCCCCACCGAGGAGGACCAGGCGGTGTCGGCCGTGAACGCGGACTCCACCGTGGGCAGGGGCGCCATGGGGTTGAGATCTTCTTCGGAACTGAACAGGGAGCACCCCTGCAGGGCCAGGGAGACGGCCGCCCCCAGCACCACTCGCTTATACAGATTACGCATCCGGAGCCTCGCCCGCAGTGACCGCTGGCAGCGCCAGATCGTCCATCTTCAGCTTGAGTTCGCTGCTCGACTGCAGGCCGCCGGCATCGGCCGCCGCCTGGTAGGCATCGCGGGCCTCTTCGGCCTTGCCCTGCTTCTGCAGGATGTCGCCGCGCACTTCCGCCACCTGGGCCTTGAAGGCGTCGTTGCCGATCTTGCCAAGCTGGGCCAGGGCCTCGTCGGCCTTGCCCTGATCGTTCAGGACGCGGGCCAGGCGCAGGGCGGCGATGGGCTTGATGCTGTCGTCACCGTTTGCGGCGACCTGGGTCAGCTGCTCGGCGGCCAGATCCAGCTTGCCCGCCTTGACCGCGGCTGCGGCCAGCTGCAGGGAAGCCAGCTCGGCATAGGCGTCGCCCTGATGGGCGGCGATGAAGCTCTTCGCCTGCGCCAGGGCGGCGTCGTCACCCTTGGCGAGCTGGGCAGTCATGGCGTTGTAAGCCTGGGAGGCGGCTTCCTGGTTGCTCTGCTGCATCTCGTTGTAGTAGCGCCAGCCAAACAGCCCCACCAGACCGATCACGGTCCCGGCGATCACCGAGGTGCCGTTCTCTTTCCACCAGCTCTTGATGACCTCAACCTGTTGTTCTTCGGTGGTATAGACTTCCACAGCTTACTCTCCTTTAGCTGCCAGCAGGGCGATGGCGGCATCGACCGAGACGGTCTGTTGCTCGGCCTGGCCACGCAGATATTTGATGGTGATCTCCCCGCTTTGCACCTCGGTCTCGCCGAGGATCAGGGCAATGGCCGCGCCGCTCTTGTCGGCACGCTTGAGTTGTTTCTTGAAGTTGCCGCCGCCGCAGTGACTCATCAGGCGAAGGTCAGGCAGGGCATCGCGCAGCCGCTCGGCCAGGGCAAAGCCCGCCTGCTCGGTCCCCTCGCCCACCATGCAGAGATAGACATCCACCGCCGGGCGGATGTCGGCGTTGAGCTCCAGGGTCTCCAGCATCAGTACCAGACGCTCCATCCCCATGGCAAAGCCCACCGCCGGGGTCGGCTGGCCGCCGAGCTGCTCCACCAGGCCGTCGTAGCGACCGCCGGCACAGACGGTGCCCTGGGCACCCAGGCTGTTGGTGACCCACTCGAACACGGTGAGGTTGTAGTAGTCGAGACCGCGTACCAGACGCTCGTTCACCTCGAACTGTATGCCGGCGGCCGTGAGCAGGCGCTTGAGCCCTTCGAAGTGAGCCAGGCTCTCTTCGCCCAGGTGATCGAACAGGCGCGGCGCCCCGACCAGGATGGCCTGCACCTTCTCGTCCTTGGAGTCCAGCACCCGCAGGGGGTTGCTGTACATGCGGCGCTGGCTCTCTTCGTCCAGCTGATCCTTGTACTGCTCCAGGTAGGCCACCAGGGCATCGCGATAGGCGGCGCGCTCGGCACTCTGACCAAGGGTATTGAGCTGCAGGGTGACGTGATCCTGGATGCCGAACAGACGCCACAGGCGATGGGTCAGCATGATGAGCTCGGCGTCGATGTCAGGCCCGTTGATGCCGAACAGCTCGACCCCGAACTGGTGGAACTGGCGATAGCGGCCCTTCTGGGGACGCTCGTGGCGGAACATGGGGCCCATGTACCACATCCGGCGCTCCTGGTTGTAGAGCAGGCCGTGTTCGATGCCGGCGCGCACGCAGCTGGCGGTCCCTTCCGGACGCAGGCTCAGGCTGTCACCGTTGCGATCTTCGAAGGTGTACATCTCTTTTTCGACCACGTCGGTCACTTCACCGATGGCGCGCTTGAACAGATGGGTCTGCTCGACGATGGGCATGCGCACTTCGCTGTAGCCATAGCTGGCCACGACCTGGCGCAGGATCTGTTCCACTTTCTGCCATACCGGGCTCTGCTCCGGCAGGCAATCATTCATACCGCGAATCGCTTGGATCTGTTTTGCCACGTTGATACTCGAGAAAAAGAGGTAAAATTTGGCCGCATTATAGGGATTTTCGACCCCGAGGTAAAATCGGGTGCCCGGATGCGGGATTCAAAATCAATAACCTAAAGCCGGGGCCACCCCAGGTGGCCCCTTCATGGTTCAACCTTTGTCCACCTGGATCTGGTTGGCCGGATCCAGCATGGCCGCCCGGGCACGGATGCGTCGCTCCAGGGTCGGCACGAGATCCTTGTTATCGAGCCGGTCGACCCGCTGGCCCCCCTCGTAGAAGGCGCTCTTGTTGGCCGCACCGGCGAGGCCCAGATCGGAGACCAGCGCCTCCCCCGGGCCGTTCACCACGCAGCCGATGATGGAAACATCCATCGGGGTGATGATGTCTTCCAGCCGCTCTTCCAGGGCATTGACGGTGCCGATGACGTCGAACTCCTGACGGGAGCAGGAGGGACAGGCGATGAAGTTGATGCCGCGGGAGCGGATACGCAGGGATTTCAGAATGTCGAAGCCCACCTTCACCTCCTCCACCGGATCGGCGGCGAGCGAGATGCGCAGGGTGTCACCTATGCCCTCGCTCAGCAGCATGCCGAGGCCGATAGCGGACTTGACCGCACCGGCTCTGAAGCCGCCCGCTTCCGTGATACCCAGATGCAGGGGTTGATCGATCTGCTTCGCCAGCAGGCGATAGGCACCGACGGCGAGGAAGACGTCGGACGCCTTGACGCTCACCTTGAAGTTGTCGAAGTTGAGGCGATCCAGATAATCCACGTGGCGCATGGCCGATTCCAGCAGGGCCTCGGGAGTCGGCTCGCCGTACTTCTCCTGGAGATCTTTCTCCAGGGAGCCGCCGTTGACGCCGATGCGGATCGGGATGTTGTAGTGACGGGCGCAGTCGACCACGGCGCGCACCCGCTCCTCGTTACCGATGTTGCCCGGGTTGATGCGCAGGCAGTCGGCACCGTACTCGGCCACTTTCAGGGCGATGCGGTAGTCGAAGTGGATGTCGGCGACGATGGGAATGCGGGTCTGCTGCTTGATGAGCCGGAAGGCCTCCGCCGCCTCCATGGTGGGTACGGAGACCCGGACTATGTCGGCACCGACCCGCTCGATCCGCTGGATCTGCTCGACGGTGGCGGCCACGTCCGTAGTCTTGGTGTTGGTCATGGTCTGCACCGTGATGGGGGCATCGCCCCCGACCGGTACGTTGCCGACCATGATCTGCCTGGATTTGCGACGAACGATGGGAGATTCGTGTGCGGACATGGCGAACAGATTACTCCTGCGGCAGTGAGAAGCGGGCAGTTCGGCCGTTGTTGTAACGGCTCATGTCGAAGGACTTGCCCTGGTATTCGAGATTGACCGCCATGGGCGCGCCAATGATGAATTTGAGTGGCTCGGGTCCTTCCAGCACAAGCTCGTCGTTCGCCTTCTTCAGGCCGCTGAACAGGGTCTTGCCGTTGGCATCCTTGACATCCAGCCAGCAGTCGGCGGTGAAGCTCATCTTGAGCTGCGGCGCCTTGGCCGGCTCTGTGGTCGCGCTCTCGGCAGGGGACGCTGTCGCCACCGCGGCAGAGGCATCCGTCGTCACGGCGGCGCTGGGCGCGGCCACGGCGACCGGCACAGTGGCGACGGCATCGCTCACCGCAGGCGCGGTGGAGACGGCATCAGAGGTGGCGGGCAGCACGGGCGCGGCGACCTCGACCGCAGTCGGGACGGCGGCGCTCGGGGTGTTGTCGATGCCGCTCATCTCGGTGGCGGCCAGGGCCTCGTCACCGGCGGAGCGGCGCGCCGTGCTCTGCCACCACCAGGCGACGGAGAGGGCGATCAGCACCAGGATCACCAGCCAGGTCACCACCTTGAGCCGGCTGTCGTTGGCCTGCTGGCGGGAGCGGCGGGAGAAGCTCTGCATGTCGATGTTGTCGGGAGGCGTCAGTCCCAGCTTGTCGTAAGCGGCGAGGATTGTCTCCTCGGGAATGCCGACGAGCTTGGCATAGGCGCGCAGATAGCCACGAATGAAGGTGTGGGACGTGTGCTTGTCGTAGGTATCCGCCTCGATGGCGGCGATCAGGGTCAGACGAAGGTGAATGCGGGACGCAACCTGTTCCCGGGTCCAGCCGAGCTGTTCACGGGCGTTGCGCAGCAGCTGGCCTGGGCCCGCTGCCTGGGAGTCGTCTTGGAAATCGTGTGGCTGTTCAGTAGTCATTGGCTAAGTAACGCTTGGCTTGTTGCGAAGTGGGATATTGCCTTACCAGCTCAGTCCCGAATTGGTGAAGTAATGCCGGTTTGTCCATGGCCTGGGCCAGCCGCAGCCGGAGCCAGAGGCTCTCCTCGTTTTCCTCCGCCACTTCGGCAAAGCGAACGAGGTAAGACTGAACATCAGGCAGCTTGCCATCTTTCATGGAAAGCTCCGCCATGTCCAGCAATAACCTAGGATTGCGGGGATTATACCCCAAGGCCAGGCGATAATACTCACTCGCCTTGTCATTTCTGTGATTTTGCATCGAGCAGAGCGCCGCATTCTCGTAGGTATCGGCGATTTTCACGTAATCGGGCTGGCTGACCGCCTGCAGGAAGGCTCTCTCCGCCTCCTCGAAACGACCGCGATTGCAGAGGAAGGCGCCGTAGTTGTTCATCGCGTCAGCATTGGTCGGGTCCATGGCCAGCGCTTTCTTGTAGTTCTCCTCGGCCGCCTTGAAATCCGACACCTGTTGGTAGAAATAGGCGAAACCGATATAGACCTGAGGGTTGCCGGGATCGTACTGGAGGGCGCGGTCGAGGTTGAATTTGGCCTGCTCGGCATTGCCCTGACGCAGGTACTGGATCCCCAGATCGAGGCGAGTCTGGGCGGCGGCCTTGAGATCGGGACCCACCTCGCGCTGGGTCGAATTCTGCCCGGCATAGGTGGTCTCGGTGACACAGCCTGGCAGCGCGCAGAGCGCTGCCACTACGATCAATGTACGGATATCCATTTCCTGTCTATACAATGGCTTAGGAGTTAAACCATTTTGACGGAAATCCCATCCTGTTGCATCCGATTTTTCATGGTGCGCTTGGTGCGGTCGATCACCTCCCCCACCAGCTGGCCGCAGGCGGCGTCGATGTCATCGCCGCGGGTCTTGCGCACTATGACGGTCAGGCCGTATTCCATCAGCACCTTGGAGAAGCGGTCGATGCGGCTGTTGCTCGGCTTGCCGAACGGGTTGCCCGGGAAGGGGTTGAACGGGATCAGGTTGATCTTGCAAGGGGTTTCCTTGAGTACCTTGGCCAGTTCATGGGCATGCTGCATGTCGTCGTTGATGTGATCGAGCAGCACATACTCCACGGTGACCCGACCGCCGTTGGCGTTGGACTTGGCCAGATAGCGGCGCACCCCGGCAAGGAAGGACTCGATGTTGTACTTGTCGTTGATCGGCATGATCTCGGAACGCAGCTTGTCGTTCGGCGCATGCAGGGAGATGGCCAGGGCCACGTCGATCTGATCCCCCAGCATGTCCAGTGCCGGCACCACCCCGGAGGTGGAGAGGGTGACGCGGCGCTTGGAGATGCTGAAACCGAAGTCGTCCATCATCAGCTTCATGGCCGGCACCACGTTGGCCAGGTTCAGCAGCGGCTCGCCCATGCCCATCATCACCACGTTGGTGATGGGACGCTTGCCGCCCACCACTTTGGCGGCACGCCACACCTGGCCGATAATCTCGGAGACTTTCAGGTTACGGTTGAACCCTTGCTGGGCGGTGGAGCAGAAGGTACAAGCCAGGGCGCAGCCTACCTGGGAGGATACGCACAGGGTAGCGCGGTCCGCTTCCGGAATGTAGACGGTCTCCACTTCCTGATCGCCGACCTGCAGGGCCCACTTGATGGTGCCATCCGCGGAGCGCTGCTCGCGGCTGATCTCGGGGGCACGGATCTCGGCGATGGCCTTGAGCCGCTCGCGCAGCGCCTTGTTGACGTTGCTCATCTGATCGAAATCATCACAACCGAAGTGATAGATCCACTTCATTATCTGGTCTGCCCGGAACGGCTTCTCGCCCAACTCGACGAAGAAGGCACGCATGGCATCCCGGTCGAGATCCAGCAGGTTGGTTTTTGTTTCGCTCATCAGGGGCCTCAGCTCACACACTTCATAAATTATCGGCTGACCTACGTCAGGGGGCGGCATTGTACAAATAATGGGTCCGGCTTTCCACCTGGAGAATAAGAGGTTATTGGGCGGAGGGCCAAAAAACAAAAGGGAGCCGAGGCTCCCTTGGTCACACCTGACAATATCAGCCGCGCGGGCAGATCTCGTCGTCGGAGAAGAAGTAGGCGATTTCACGGGCGGCAGAGGCCGGGGCATCGGAGCCGTGGACGGCGTTGCGATCGATGCTCTCAGCGTAGCAGGCGCGCAGGGTACCGGCCAGGGCCTCTTTCGGGTTGGTGGCGCCCATGATTTCACGGTGGCGGCGGATGGCGTCTTCCCCTTCCAGCACTTGCACCATGACGGGACCCGAGGTCATGAAACCGACCAGAGCATCATAGAAAGGCTTGCCCTGGTGCTCGGCGTAGAAACCGGCGGCCTGCTCGCTGCTCAGGTGCAGCATCTTGGCGGCAACCACTTTCAGACCCGCGCTCTCGAAGCGGCTGTAAATGGCACCAATCAGGTTCTTGCTGACCGCATCCGGCTTGACGATGGAGAAGGTACGTTCGATAGCCATTGAGTTCTTTCCTTAACTACAGAGTTTTATTGTAGGAATCCATGTTCGGCGGCGATTATACGTAAACAAAAAACGAAATAACACACAAAAAATCAACTTTTTGTTAAACAAAAGAATCCTTGAAACAACATGGTGACTCATCTTGTACCGGGGCGTTAAGAAAAAATGTGCGCTTGCGCACGATCATCATGCTAATGCCTCAAAACGCCATCAATTGCTCACCAAACCAGCAGTTGTGAGAAGGGCACCCTGGGGTGCCCTTCCGCCGTCAGGTGGCCGAACGCGTCTCCGCCAGCAGGGCGTGCGCTATGGTGCGCATTCCCAGGGTGTTGGCCCCGGGGGCCCAGAAATTGTCACCGTTCTCGCTGAAGCAGGCGGCCAGATCCACGTGCAACCAGCCCCTCCCCTCATTGGGGACGAAGCGGGAGAGGAAGCCCGCCGCGTTGGAGGCCCCCCCCGGTCCGCCGCCCGGCACGGGGCGGCTGTTGGCGGTGTCGGCATAGTGGGACGGGCACTGCTGGCGGTGCCAGGGTTCCAGCGGCAGGGGCCAGGCCGGCTCCTGCTCCGCATCCGAATAGGCCATGGCGCGGCTCACCAGCCCCTTGTCCAGACCGAACAGGGCATTGTAGCGCCCCCCCAGCGCCATCACGGCCGCGCCAGTGAGCGTGGCGGCGTCGATGATGAGGGGGGCACCGGACTCCCCGGCAAGCTGCAGACCGTCCGCCAGCACCAGCCGCCCCTCGGCGTCGGTGTTGACTATCTCCACCGTGGTGCCGTTCTTGTAGGTGAGGATGTCACCCAGCTTGTAGGCATGACCGGAGACCAGGTTCTCGGCGCAGCAGAGGATGAGTTTCACCCGCTTGTCGAGGCCGCGCAGAATCGCCAGCGCCAGGGCGCCGGTCACGATGGCGGCGCCCCCCATGTCGTGCTTCATGGTGAGCATGCCCTGGGAGGTCTTCATGGAGTAGCCGCCGGAGTCGAAGGTGATCCCCTTGCCCACCAGGGCCGCGGCCACGGGGGCCTTGGGGTCACCGCAAGGGTTGAAGTCCAGCTCCAGCATCACGGGCTCGCGCTCGCTGCCACGGCCGACCTGATAGAGACCGACCCAGCCGGCCTGTTGCAGCGCCTCTCCCTTGAGGATGCGATGGCTGATCTTGTCCGGCGCCAGCTCGGTGAGGAAGGCGGCGGCTTCCACCGCCAGCTCCAGCGGCCCCAGCTGCTCCGGGGTGGCATTGGTCATCTCCCGCACCCAGCGCCCGCACAGCCAGCGCGCCTCCAGCTCCTCCCTGTCCTCCTCGGACGAGGTGGCCCACTGCAGCACCACCTCCGCCTTGGGCGTCTGCAGCCCCTGGGCGAAGGCCCACTGCTGCTCGCGCTCCCAGTGGCCGGCCAGGACTACCTGCTGGATCCCCTGGCTGCACAGGCGCCGCGCCGCCTGCTGGATGTCCAGCAGTGGAGTGGCGGTCACCAGGTGGATCACCATACCATCGGCGCGGTGGGAGATCAGCGCCCCCTCGCCCCACTCGGGGGCGGCAAATTCACGGCTCAGCCAGACGTTCATGCCGCCACCTCCGCAAGCCAGCGGGTCATCATGGATGCGCAGGCCTGGCCTGCTGGCATCTGGTGCACTTCACGGCTCCACTCGTGATTCAAACAGATCTTCATTTAGCCACCTCCTGCAGCCAGCGGGCTATGGTGCGCAGGCCATGGCCCTTGGCACCGGTCGCCCAGAGATCGTTGCCGGACTTCTGATAGGAGGCAGCCAGATCCAGGTGTACCCAGCCTTTGCCCTCGTCACGCACGAAGCGCGACAGGAAGGCGGCGGCCGTGGTGGCGCCGGCGGTGCCTTCGGCGGAGGCCACGTTGCCCAGATCGGCGAAGGCCGAGGTGAGCTGGCCCGCGTGCCAGGACTCGAGCGGCAGGGGCCAGGCCTTCTCGTGCTCGGCACGGGCGGCGGCGAGGGCGCGCACCTGCTCTGCCTCATCCAGGGCGAAGACGGCGTTGTAGTCCCGGCCCAGCGCCGTCTTGGCGGCGCCGGTCAGGGTGGCCGCGTCGAGGATATGGGCGGCGCCGCTCTCGCTCGCGGCCAGCAGACCGTCCGCCAGCACCAGGCGACCCTCAGCGTCGGTGTTCTGGATCTCCACCGAGATGCCGTTGCGATAGGTCAGGATGTCGCCGAGCTTGAAGGCGTGGCCGGAGACCAGGTTTTCCGCACAGCAGAGGATGAGCTTGACCCGCTTGTCGAGGCCCCGGCTGATGGCCAGCGCCAGGGCACCGGTCACCATGGCGGCTCCCCCCATGTCGGACTTCATCGGCAGCATGTTGTCGGAGGACTTCATGGAGTAGCCGCCGGAGTCGAAGGTGATCCCCTTGCCCACCAGGGCCGCCACCACGGGAGCGTTGGCATCCCCGGTCGGGTTGTAGTCGAGCTCCAGCAGCACGGGCTCGCGCTCGCTGCCGCGCCCCACCGACCAGATCCCGATATGGCCGGATTCGCGCAGGGCCTCCCCGGCGGTGATGCGGGCAGTCACCCTGTCACCGGCGAGGCTGCGGATGAGCAGCAGGGCGGACTCCGCCAGGCTCATGGGGTAGATGGCCTCCGGGCAACCGTTGGTCACCTCGCGCACCCAGTGGGTCGCCTTGAGCAGGGCCGCCAGCTCGCCGGCCTCCTGGCCGTTCTGCTCGCCGAAATCGAGCTCGCGCACGCCCTTGGCGGCATAGAAGCCCTGGGCAAAGGCGTAACGACGTTCCAGATCCCACCCTTCTCCGACCAGTCTGACCTGCTTGATGCCGGTCGACTCGAGCCGACGCGCCGCACGCTGGACGGTGCGCAGCACGTCCTGCTCCTGAAGGACGCCGCCCAGATGGATCAGGGCCTGGTCACCACTGAAACTGAGTTGGGCCCCCTCCCCCCAGACGGCAGCGGCAACCTGGGTGGATAACTGTACGTTCATCATGTCAGCCATGTTCTCTTGCTTCCTTTTTATTGGCACTTCATCAACGAATAGGGAAATCACGGGCACAAAAAAGGCCGCGCCCTCAAGGGTCACGGCCTTCACCATATCACTACTTCACCGCCGAGTGCTGCATGCGCATTTCACTCATGTGTAATCAGGCGGCCGTCAGTGGCGTTCGGAGGCAAGGTTGATGGTGTATTTTGGCAGCTCCACCACCAGGTCCTCGTCCGCCAGCCTGGCCTGGCAGCTGAGACGGGATTCCGGCTCCAGTCCCCACGCCTTGTCCAGCATGTCGTCCTCCAGCTCGTCGCTCGGCTCGAGGGAATCGAAGCCTTCGCGCACTATGCAATGGCAGGTGGTACAGGCGCAGGACTTCTCGCAGGCGTGCTCGATCTCGATGCCGTTGCGCAGGGCCACATCCAGAATGGTCTCGCCGCTCGCACCTTCGAGGGCCGCGCCGTCAGGACAGAGCTCGGGATGGGGCAGAATAATCAGTTTTGGCATATCACACCTTGTTGACGTTTTGTCCGGTCAGCACCTTGCGGATGGAGGCGTCCATCCGGCGGGCTGCAAATTCGCCACTGGCGGCATCCGCCGCCTCGATGGCCGCTTTGATTTGATCGGTTGTTCCCGCGTTACGCATGGTCAGCAGATGGGCGATGGCAGCATCAATCTCGGCCCGCTCGGCGGCGTTCAGCAGCGCCTCGCCATCGGCGGCCAGGGCGGCATTGAGGCTCTCGACCACCCGATCGGCTTCCACCTGCTGCTCCGCCAGCATGCGGGCATCCATGTCCTGCTGGGCGTTGGCGATGGAGGCGCTCAGCATGCTGAGGATGTCCTCCTCCGCCAAGCCATAGGAGGGCTTGACCTGGATCTCGGCCTGCACGCCGGAGGATTTTTCCATGGCGCTGACCGACAGGAGACCGTCCGCATCCACCTGGAAGGTGACGCGAATGTGGGCCGCCCCCGCCGCCATGGGCGGAATGCCGGTCAGGGTGAAGCGGGCCAGGGAGCGGCAATCCGCCACCAGCTCGCGCTCCCCCTGCACCACGTGGATCGCCATGGCAGTCTGGCCATCCTTGAAGGTGGTGAACTCCTGGGCGCGGGCCACCGGAATGGTGGTGTTGCGCGGGATCACCTTCTCGGCAAGACCGCCCATGGTCTCAAGCCCCAGGGAGAGCGGGATCACGTCCAGCAACAGCATCTCGGCATCGGGCTTGTTGCCAACCAGAATGTCGGCCTGGATAGCGGCACCGATGGCCACCACCTTGTCCGGGTCGATGCTGGTGAGCGGCGGACGCTGGAAGAAGTCCCCCACCAGCTCGCGCACCAGGGGCACCCGGGTCGAGCCGCCGACCATCACCACCTCCAGCACCTCCTCCTGTTCAAGGCCGGCGTCGCGCAGTGCGCGGCGACAGGCCAGCAGGGTGCGCTTGACCAGGGGGGTAATGAGGGCGTCAAACTGGCTGCGGGTCACAGTGCCCTGCCAACCGGCGAAGGCGCAAGGGACGCAGTCTGCATCGGTCAGGCCGTGCTTGACGCTGGCGGCCAGGTCCAGCAGCTCGCGCTGGGTGCGGGCGTCGAGTTGGCCGGACAAACCGGCTTGTTCTTTCAGCCAGTCCGCCAGCAGGTGATCGAAGTCATCGCCGCCCAAGGCGGAATCACCGCCGGTGGCCATCACCTCGAACACGCCGCGATGCAGGCGCAGGATGGAGATATCGAAGGTGCCGCCACCGAGATCATAGACGGCGATCACCCCTTCCTGACCGGAGTCGAGGCCGTAGGCGATGGCCGCGGCAGTGGGTTCGTTCAGCAGGCGCAGCACGTGCAGGCCGGCCAGGCGGGCCGCGTCCTTGGTGCCCTGGCGCTGGGCGTCGTCGAAATAGGCGGGCACAGTGATGACCACGCCGTCGAGATCGCCCCCCAGGGTACGGGCGCCGCGCTCGGCCAGGGCTTTGAGGATCTCGGCCGAGACCTGCACCGGGTTGACCAGCCCCTGGCGGGTCTGCAACTGGGGCATGCCGTTGTCGGCGGCCACGAATTCATAGGGTTGCTGACGGGTATCCATGTCCGCCAACGCCTTGCCCATCATCCGCTTGACCGAGACGATGGTGTTGTGGGGATCGAGGGCGGCTTCACGCTTGGCATCGAAGCCGACACGAATGGCTGCATCCTGGTAGTGCACCACCGAAGGCAGCAGGAAACGCCCCTGCTCGTCGCAGAGGGTATCGGCCTGGCCGCTGCGCACGGCGGCAACCAGGGAGTTGGTGGTGCCGAGATCGATGCCGACGGCCCGTTTATGCTGATGAGGCGCGGCGCTCTGGCCTGGCTCGGCGATTTGCAGTAATGCCATGGGTAATCACAATTCCTGCGTTAGAGGGTCAAGACTCGAACAGCGAGTCTTCGAATCGTTCCAGCTCCTCGAGGAGCTTGTCGACAAACTTGAGCTTGCGGACGCAATCCGCGGCGATCAGATCCTCACCCGAGGTGAGAGCCTGGGTCAGCCGTTGCATCAGAGACTGGTGATCATGCCTGATCTCGCGACGAAAATCTTGGATCGCCCCCTCAGGATCCGCCTCTCCTTTCAGCTCGGCCAGGCGTTCACGCCACTCCAGCTGCTGCATCAGGAAGACCGGATCTTGCAGCGTCTGCTGTTCGCCACGCAGTTCGGTACCGCGCAGGGAGAGCAGGTATTCGGCTCGGCGCAGGGGCGCCTTGAGGGTGGTGAAGGCATCGTTGATCTGGGCGGCACGCTGCACCGCAGCCAACTGCTCCCGTTCGGGGGCGGTGGCAAAACGATCGGGGTGGAACCGGGCTTGCAACTGACGGTAGGTGTCAGCCAACTGGCGAGTATCGAGCTCGAAGCCCTCTGCCAGCCCGAACAGCTCGAAATGATTCATCGTACGTCCTCAGACAATACCGCTGGTACCGCAATCACACTCGTCTTGAAGAGAGCGGTGGCATGAGCGGGCGCCCATGCCACCGTGTTGATGAGCAAGGCATCAGGCACTGACACCTGGCCGTCAGGCCCGCCTACACGCTGAAACTTTCGCCACAACCGCATTCGCCTTTCGCATTCGGGTTGTTGAACTGGAAACCCTCGTTGAGGCCTTCCTTCACGAAGTCCAGCTCGGTGCCATCCAGGTGGATCAGGCTCTTGGCATCCACGATGATCTTGACACCTTTCTGCTCGAACACCTGATCCTCGGCGGCCAGCTCATCCACGAACTCGAGCACATAGGCAAGGCCCGAACAGCCGGTCGTCTTGACGCCGAGGCGCAGGCCTATGCCCTTGCCCCGGTTGGTCATGAAGGAGGAAACCCGTGCCGCTGCGGCATCTGTCATGGTTATGGCCATACTGCTCTCCGGACTTAAAGACCTTTCTTCTGCTTGTAATCGGCGATGGCGGCCTTGATGGCATCCTCCGCCAGGATGGAGCAGTGGATCTTCACCGGCGGCAGCGCCAGCTCTTCGGCGATGTCGGTGTTCTTGATGCCGGCCGCTTCGTCCAGGGTCTTGCCCTTGACCCACTCGGTCACCAGGGAGCTGGAGGCGATGGCGGAGCCGCAGCCGTAGGTCTTGAATTTGGCATCTTCGATGATGCCGTCGTCGCTGATCTTCAGCTGCAGCTTCATCACGTCGCCGCAGGCCGGCGCACCGACCATGCCGGTGGCGACGCTGGGGTCATTCTTGTCGAACCCACCGACGTTGCGGGGATTCTCGTAGTGGTCGATTACTTTTTCACTGTAAGCCATATCTAACTCCTGCTAATTCCGTTGTTCACCAAACACTTGCCAATTGGCAAGGATCAGTGATGTGCCCATTCGACCGTGTTCAGATCGACGCCGTCCTTGAACATCTCCCACAGGGGGGACATCTCGCGCAGACGACCGATGGAGTCGCAGATGAGCTTGATTGCGTAGTCGATTTCCTCTTCCGTGGTGAAGCGGCCGATGCTGAAACGGATGGAGCTGTGTGCCAGCTCGTCGTTCAGGCCCAGGGCGCGCAGCACGTAGGAAGGCTCCAGGCTGGCAGAGGTACAGGCCGAGCCGGAAGAGACCGCCAGATCCTTGAGCGCCATGATGAGGGATTCCCCTTCCACGTAGGCGAAGCTGACGTTCAGGTTGCCCGGCACACGGTGGTCCAGATCCCCGTTGATGTAGACTTCTTCGATGTTCTTGATGCCATTCCACAGGCGCTGACGCAGGGCCATGATGTGCTGGCTCTCGCCCGCCATCTCTTCCTTGGCAATGCGGAAGGCTTCGCCCATGCCGACGATCTGGTGGGTCGGCAGGGTACCGGAGCGCATGCCGCGCTCGTGGCCGCCACCGTGCATCTGGGCTTCCAGGCGTACACGGGGCTTGCGACGCACGTACAGGGCACCGATCCCTTTCGGGCCGTACACCTTGTGGGCGGACATGGAGAGCAGGTCGACCTTGAGTGCTTCGACGTCCACCGGGATCTTGCCCACGCTCTGGACGGCGTCCACGTGCAGCAGGATCTTGCGGGAGCGGCACAGTTCGCCGATGGCGGCGATGTCCTGTACCACGCCGATCTCGTTGTTGACGTGCATGATGCTGACCAGGATGGTGTCATCGCGCAGGGCCCCTTCGATCTGTTCCAGCGTGAACAGGCCGTTGGGCATGGGCTCGAGGTAGGTCACCTCATAGCCTTCGCGCTCCAGCTGGCGGCAGGTATCCAGAACGGCCTTGTGTTCGGTCTTGGAGGTGACGATGTGCTTGCCCTTGCCTGCGTAGAAGTGGGCGATGCCCTTGATGGCCAGGTTGTTGGACTCGGTCGCGCCGGAGGTGAAGACGATCTCGCGCGGGTCGGCACCGATCAGCTCTGCCACTTGATTACGGGCCAGATCCACCGCCTCTTCGGCCTGCCAGCCGAAACGGTGGGAACGGGAGGCAGGATTGCCAAACAGGCCGTCCATGGTGAGGCACTGCATCATTTTTTCTGCGACACGCGGGTCCACCGGACAGGTTGCCGAATAATCAAGGTAAATAGGCAGTTTCATCTTTTTCTCCGTTACGACGGGGTCACACAGCGACTCGTCGTGGAAAGCACGTTTATAGTTGGACTTTCAAGCTCACATCACCGCGTTCCGCCCGGTCAACCAGGGACAACACGGTCTTCATTTGTTCATCTTGCTTGCCGGCAATGCGGCGCACGTCGGCCTGACCGACCAGCTCGGCCAGGGTGATGTCCCCCAGGAAGCTGGAGATGCGCTCGCTCAGATCGCGCCACAGGGAGTGGGTCAGGCACTGGGTACCGCCGTGGCAGCCCCCTTTGCCGAGACACTTGGTGGCGTCCACCGACTCATCGACCGCGGTGATCACCTGACCGACCGAGATCTCGCCGGGGGCCAGACCGAGGCGATAACCACCGCCCGGGCCGCGTACGCTGCTCACCAGACCATGCTTGCGCAGACGGGCAAACAGCTGTTCCAGATAGGACAAGGAGATGCCCTGGCGCTCTGAAATATCGGCGAGGGGAACGGGCCCCTGCTCTGCATGCAACGCCACGTCGAGCATGGCTGTCACTGCGTAACGTCCTTTTGAGGTCAGTCTCATATGCCTTACCGTCTAGCAAACCAATCAATATAAGGCACATGGTCACATACCCGACTAAATCAGTCAAGTATATGCTTGAGTAAATCAGTCGGGATTAATCCTGCGGCCTGGGTTTCTGGACCGAGGTGAGGATGCCGCGCAGGATATTCAACTCGGCGGCTTCCGGCCGTGCCCGATTGAACAGGCGGCGCAGCTTGCTCATCACGTGACCGGGGTGGTCATCGGCAATGAAGCCCGTCTTTTGCAGCGTCTGCTCCAGGTGTTGATAGAAGCCTTCCAGTTGAAGGGCGCTGGGATAGTCCACCCGCTCCGCGTCCGATTCCGACGAAACCTGCTCCCGCACCGCCAGCCAGCGCATCCGCACCTCGTAGCAGAGGGTCTGCACCGCCATGGCCAGATTTAGCGAGCTGTACTCCGGGTTGGCCGGAATGGCCACGTGGTAGTGACACTTCTGCAGCTCGTCGTTGGTGAGGCCGGTGCGCTCGCGGCCGAACACCAGCGCCACAGGATGCTGCATGCCCTCGGCAACCAGCTTCTCGCCCGCTTCGCGGGGATCCAGCATGGGCCAGCTCAGGGTGCGGGAGCGGGCACTGGTACCGATCACCAGGCCGCAGTCGGCGATGGCCTCATCCAGCGTCGACACGATACGGGCGCCGGCCAGGATGTCGCTGGCTCCCGCCGCCAGGGCGACGGCCTCCTCGTCTGGCAAGGCTTGCGGATCGACCAGTACCAGCTGGGTCAGCCCCATGGTCTTCATGGCCCGCGCCGCGGATCCCATGTTGCCGGTGTGAGAGGTGTTTACCAACACGATACGAATCTGATCCAACATGCCCAGTCAATCTTCAGTCAAAAATGGCGCGCAATTGTAACATAACCAATCGCTATTTTGGCACCGCTTCTGGCCCTGCATTTCAGAACAAAAAAGGCTCTTCGTATAACCAACCGGCCTTAGAGAGGAGATCCCACGGGCTAACCTTAACAGGATGGAGCCGCAGTCACGGAGCCCGCCCATGCTTCCTCCCTGGATCTACGAACAGTTGCCGCAGGCTTATCTGCTTCTGGCCGCCCTGCTCTGGCTCTTGGCCCACTCTCCCCTGCTCTGGCTCGCGGCCGCCCTGCTCTTCGTGGTGGGGGCTCTCATCTGGATGATGCGATCCAATTACAGGCGCACCGATCTGGTCATCTTTCCGGCCAAGCGCTGGCTGCAACCAGAATGGTTCTATGAGGCGCAGCCCTTTCTGTGGCTGGCGCTGGGACTGACGCTGCTGCGCCTGCCGGACACCACGCCGCTGCTGGCACTGCTTCCCTGCCTCTGGGGCTGCCGCTGTCTGTGGGCACGGCGCCTTCACCGCCACCATGCCAGAGGCCTGGCCAGGCAACTGAAACGCGGCTCAGACCGCAGGCGCCGGCTCCCGCACTGATTGTCCGTCGGCACGGACGCGCTCTATCAGGCTCGCCAGATCCATCAGGGGATACTTCATCAACCCCAGCCCGTCGAGATCCAGGCTGTCCATCAGGTTTTTCACCTCCAGACCCAGCTCGGTATCCCCCTCGATCTTCAGCCTGCGCTGGAAGAAGAGGGAATCGGGGTCTTCCTTGCGTCCGGCAATCAGGATGAGATCCTGGCTATTGCCACTGAAGCAGACATGGGGTCGCTCGCACTGGCGAGCCACCACCAGCTTCCCGTCCCATTCGCTGATAAACCAGCAGAGATCGAGATCCGTCACCTCGACCTTGAGCCACTTGCCCGCCAGGAACGCGAAGTCCCCATCCGCAATGGCCTCTCTGAAAACCTGTGCCAGCAGGGCTTCCATCAGGTTCTGCTGCAGGGTGAAGGGCACCAGCCTGAGGGGGCGGCGCAAGAGACGGGGGGCCTGTTCGACCAGGTGGCGTTGCAGTTGTTGAAACACGATAAACTCCCAGTTTTTTTTGCGCATTCAAGCACAGCCCCTTCATCAAGATCCTGTTGAAAATCAAACTTGTGCCCACTTACCTCGAGAAGGGTAAAGCCACCTAAAGCTGCCTCAGGTCAAAAAGTGGGGACGCAAGCATGAATACAATCGGGCCACTTTTGCATTTTTGCCCTCTCGGAGCGTACCCGATGGAATTACTCTGCCCGGCAGGCAGCCTGCCGGCACTGAAGACAGCCGTGGATAACGGGGCCGATGCCGTCTATATCGGCTTCAAGGATGACACCAATGCCCGCCACTTCGCCGGTCTCAACTTCACCGACAGCAAGCTGGAAAAAGCGGTCGACTACGTGCACCAGCATGGCCGCAAGCTGCACATCGCCATCAACACCTTCGCCCACCCGGGCTCCGACGCCCGCTGGAAACAGGCGGTGGACAAGGGCGCCGCGCTGGGCGCCGATGCCCTGATCATCGCCGATCTCGCCGTGCTCGATTACGCCAGCCGCCGCCATCCCGACATGGAGCTGCATGTCTCGGTCCAGGCCAGCGCCACCAATGCCGCCGCCATCCGCTTCTACCAGCAGCATTTCAACGTCGGCCGGGTGGTGTTGCCGCGGGTGCTCTCCATGCACCAGGTCAGGCAGCTCGCCCGCGAGACCGACGTCGGCCTTGAGGTCTTCGCCTTCGGCAGCCTCTGCATCATGGCGGAGGGGCGCTGCTACCTCTCCTCCTACATGACGGGTGAGAGCCCCAATACCGTCGGCGCCTGCTCCCCCGCCAAGTTCGTGCGCTGGAATGAGACCCATGAGGGTCTCGAGTCGCGGCTCAACGAGGTGCTGATCGATCGCTACGGCCGGGGCGAGAACGCCGGCTACCCGACTTTGTGCAAGGGGCGTTTCGAGGTGGATGGCCAGACCTATCACGCCCTGGAGGAGCCCACCAGCCTCAACACCCTCGGCCTC
The DNA here is from genome assembly GCF_040908055.1 of Aeromonas sp. R7-4. Taxonomy (NCBI): domain Bacteria; kingdom Pseudomonadati; phylum Pseudomonadota; class Gammaproteobacteria; order Aeromonadales; family Aeromonadaceae; genus Aeromonas; species Aeromonas sp. R7-4. The sequence continues at coordinate 118,605 of NZ_JBFODA010000022.1, read as the reverse complement.
TTGCCCGAGCTGTGCCAGACCGGGATCCAGTCGGTCAAGATAGAGGGGCGCCAACGCAGCCCCGCCTACGTGGAGCAGGTAACCCGGGTCTGGCGCGCCGCCATCGACGCCTATCAGGCCAACCCGGACGCCTACCAGGTCAAGGGCGAGTGGGATGCCCAGCTCGCCCGCGTCTCCGAGGGGAGTCAGACCACCCTCGGCGCCTACCATCGCCAGTGGCAATAAGGAGCCCTGCCCATGAAATTCTCTCTCGGCCCCCTGCTCTTCTACTGGCCCAAGGCCGACACCCAGGCCTTCTACGAGGCCGCGGCCCAGAGCCAGGCCGACATCGTCTATCTGGGGGAGACGGTGTGCAGCAAGCGCCGCGAACTCAAGGTGGATGACTGGATTGCCCTGGCTCGCCAGGTGGCGAGTTCGGGCAAGCAGACGGTGCTCTCCACCCTGGCGCTGATCTCGGCCCCGTCGGAGCTCAGGGAGGTCAAGCGACTGGTGGACAACGGCTCCTTGCTGATCGAGGCCAACGATCTCGGCACAGTCCAGCTCGCCCGTGAAGCCGGCCTGCCGTTCGTCTGCGGCCCGGCCATCAACGCCTACAACGCCGAGGTGCTGCGCCTGCTGCTTAAAAATGGCATGCAGCGCTGGGTGATGCCGGTGGAACTCTCCCGGGACTGGCTGGTGCAGCTTGCGCAGGATCTGGGCAAGGAGCGCCAGCAGTTCGAGGTGGAGGTATTCGCCTACGGCCACCTGCCGCTCGCCTACTCGGCGCGCTGCTTCACCGCCCGCTCCCTCGACAAGCCCAAGGACAACTGCGAGCTCGCCTGCATCCACTACCCCACCGGCCGGCTGGCCAACAGCCGCGAGGGGCAGAAGGTGTTCAACCTCAACGGCATCCAGACCCAGTCCGGCTACTGCTACAACCTCGGCAACGAGCTTGCGGGCATGGACGGCCTGGTGGACGTGGTGCGTCTCTCCCCCGAGGGGATGGAGACCCTGGAGATGCTGGCCCGCTTCAAGGCCAATCAGCACGGCCAGGCACCGCTTCCCCTGCAGCAGGAGCGGGACTGCAACGGCTACTGGCGCCAGATCCCGGGCATGAGCCTGGTGGAATAAACCGGCGCCCAGACCGCAGACAGCAAAAAGGCCTCGCAATGAGGCCTTTTTCACAGGGGTGACAGATGTATCACGCCTTGCCGCTCTTGCCCTGGGCACCCGGCGGCAGGGGCTTGCGCGCCATCAGCTCCAGCTCCAACAGGGCATAGCGGTGCTCGATGAAGTCATAGACGTTGTTGGCGAGCGCCAGCTTGAAGTAGCTGATGGCCTCCTTGCGGTTGCCCTTGGCCAGCTCGAACTTGCCCAGGTAGAAGTAGGTCTCGCACAGGCGCTCGGCAAGCTCCCGGTTGTCCTTGACCCCCTTCACCACGTTGCTCATCAACTGGGTGGCATTGATCTCGCCGGTATAGAGGCGCACCAGATCCCAATTCCAGGCGTCGTCGTCATATTTGTTGAGCCGCTCGCGCATCCTGCTCATGGCCGCCGGCCCGTTGAGCTTCTGCTCGGCCAGGTAGAGCCAGAGCACCCGGTAGGGATCTTCCGGCTGCGCCTCGTAGAAGCGCTTCATGTCGGCCGTGGCCAGCTCGGGGCGGTTGCCGTAATAGAGGGCGATCCCCCGGTTCAGATAGGCGTAGTCGTAATCCGGGGCCAGCTCCAGCGCCGAGTCGAACGCCTCGTAGGCCTCGTCATAGTTCTGCTGCTGCACCAGATAGACGCCGATGAAGTTGTAGGCCTCGGCAAAGTCGGGCTTCTCCCGCAGGGCGCGGTTGAAGTCGAGCCGTGCGAGGGAGCGCAGGCCCACCCGGTCAAACACCACGGCGCGCTCATAGAAGAGTTCGGCCCGCTGTTCTGTCGTCAATTCCATTTCACTGAGCATCTGCCCGAGTCGCGCCAGCGCCAACTCGCTCTGGTAGGAGACCTGCAAGGGGGTCGCCAATACCAGTGAAGCGGGTTGCGGCTTGGGAACTTGAGGCGCTTGTACCTGACTGCTACTGCTGCAACCCCACATGGGGAGCAACAACAGGATACCCGTGAGGTATCCAATCCCTATCCTGACGTTCAATGAACACTCCGACGCTTACGCTTGACCCCGCATATGGTAAAGATCACGGGGCCGTTTGTCATGTGGCGCAACCCCTATCCCTCAAATAAATCAGGATTCGACAGGGTATCCGGCCTCGCTCCAGCCACGAAAGCCTCCATCGACGCTGACGACCCGGGAATACCCCATCTTCTGCAGGTTTTCCGCCACCAGAATGGAGCGAAATCCCCCACCACAATAGAGGTAGAGCTCGGTGTCAGGGTCCGGATAGCGCGTCTCTATGTCCCGCTCTATCACCCCGCGGCCAAGGTACTCGGCCCCCGGCAGATGGCCCCTGGCCCATTCGCTCTCCTCGCGCACGTCGACGAGGTGAAAGGCGCGGCCCTCGTCCTGCCAGCGCTTGATCTGGTGCACGTCTGTCTCCTTGACCCGGGGGCGGATGGCCTCGACCAGTGCCAGAAAACGGGGATTGTGCTGCATGCCTTGCTCCTTGTGTTGATTGATGCCACTCATCTTGCTCATGGTGAGAGCATCATGGCGCAGTCCGGCCATAAGAGAAAGGGCGCCTTGCGGCGCCCTTGTCTGTTACGGCAGGATCTCTTGCTGATCCGCCCCCTCTTTTTCCACCTGGGTCGGCAGCATGTGCTCCCGCTTGACCCCGAGGTACATGGCGGAGGCGCTCGCCACATAGATGGAGGAGTAGGTCCCGAAGGCCACCCCGATCACCATGGCGATGGAGAAACCGTGGATGAGCGGCCCGCCCTTGAGCAAGAGCGCCACCACCACCACGAAGGTCAGACCGGAGGTGATGATGGTCCGGCTCAGGGTCTCGGTCATGGAGAGATCCATGATTTCGGCGGTATCCCCGCGGCGTACCTTGCGGAAATTCTCCCGCACCCGGTCGAACACCACTATGGTGTCGTTCAGGGAGTAACCCACCAGCGTCATCAGCGCCGCCAGCACGGTCAGATCGAACTCGTACTGGAAGTAGGCGAAGATGCCGAGGGTGATGATGACGTCGTGGGCCAGGGAGAGGATGCCCCCCGTGGCCAGACGCCACTCGAAGCGCACCGCCACGTAGATCAGGATACAGAGGATGGAGGCCAGCATGGCCAGGGCACCGTCGGTCGCCAGCTCGTCACCCACGGAGGGGCCGACGAACTCGACGCGCTTGAGCACGGCGTCCTGGTCGATGAGCTTGGCCGCCGCCAGCACCTCGTTGCCCTGCTGCTCCACCTTGATCCCCTCTTTCGGGGCCATGCGCACCAGCACGTCGCGGCTGGAGCCGAAGAATTGCAGGGTCGCCCCCTCAATCTTCTGCTGATCCAGCGCCTCGTGCATCTTGTCCAGGCTCACCGACTGCTGGAACCCCACCTCTATGGTGGTGCCACCGGTGAAGTCCAGGCCCCAGTTCAGGCCGCGATCGAACAGGATGTAGAGGGCGAACACCGTCACCAGCGCAGAGAAGACCATACCCAGCTTGGCGAAGCGCATGAAGGGGATGGGCTTTTCAAAATGCAGAATTTGAAACATGTCTCTTCCTTAGATCGGCAGCTTGTCGATGCGCCGTCCGCCCCAGGCCAGGTTGATGATGGCGCGGGATACCGTGATGGCGGTAAACATGGAGGCGGTCAGACCGATCCCGAGCGTCAGGGCGAAGCCCTTGATGGCGCCGGTGCCGATACCGAACAGGATCACGCAGGTGATGAGCGAGGTGACGTTCGAGTCGGCGATGGTCGAGAAGGCGCGGTCAAAGCCCATGTGAATGGCTTGCTGCACCCCGCGACCGTTGCGGATCTCTTCACGAATGCGCTCGTAGATCAACACGTTCGCATCCACCGCCATGCCCAGCGTCAGGACGATACCGGCGATGCCCGGCAGGGTCATGGTGGCCCCCGGGATCATCGACATGATGCCGACGATGAGCACCAGGTTCATGGTCAGCGCCAGGTTGGCGACCCAGCCGAAGGCACGGTAGTAGATCCCCATGAACAGCACGATCACCAGCATGGCCCAGCCGATGGCTTCCATGCCGCTGTCGATGTTCTGCTGACCCAGGCTCGGACCTATGGTGCGCTCTTCCACGATCTGGATCGGGGCGATCAGGGCACCGGCACGCAGCAGCAGCGCCAGGTTGTGGGCTTCGTTGGCGTTGTCGATGCCGGTGATGCGGAACTGGCTGCCCAGGCGCGACTGGATGGTCGCGACGTTGATCACCTCTTCCTGCTTGCGGAACTTGCGCTTGCCGTCCGGACCCGGCTGACCCACAGGCTTGTACTCGATGAAGACGGTGGCCATGCCCTTGCCGACGTTGTCCTTGGTAAAGTTGGCCATCTTGTTGCCACCCTGGCCATCGAGCTTGATGTTGACCTGGGGGCGGCTGTACTCATCGAAACCGGACTGGGCACCCACGATGTGGTCACCGGTCAGGATCACGCGCTTGTGCAGCACCACGGGGCGTCCGTTGCGATCGTTGTAGACCTTGGAGCTCGGCGGCACCCGGCCACTGGCGGCGGCCTGGATGTCGGCGGCCTCGTCGACCATGTGGAACTCCAGGGTCGCGGTGGCGCCCAGGATCTCCTTGGCACGGGCGGTGTCCTGAATCCCCGGCAGCTCCACCACGATGCGCTCGGCACCCTGCTGCTGGACCAGCGGCTCGGCCACCCCCAGCTCGTTCACCCGGTTGCGGATGATGGTGATGTTCTGCTCGAGGGCGTACTTCTTCACTTCCTTGATCTTGGCTTCGCTCAGGCTGGCCAGCAGGATGAAGTCATCCCCTTTCTGTTCGCCGGTGAAGACAAGATCCGGATTCTGACGGCGCAGATGGGAGATCGCCTTGGCCTGATCGGCCTCGTCACGGAACACCACCTGCACCTGATCGCCGACCCGGCGCACGCCGGAGTAACGGATCTTCTGGGTACGCAGCTCGGAGCGGAAATCCTGCACCATCTGCTCCTGCTGCTTGGCCAGCGCCTCGGCCATGTCCACTTCCATCAGGAAGTGCACGCCGCCACGAAGGTCCAGACCGAGCTTGAGGGGAGCGGCGCCGATGGCTTCGAGCCAGGCCGGGGTGGAGGGCGCCAGGTTGAGGGCCGTGATGAAGTTGTCCCCCAGCTTGTTGGCCACGATGTCGCGGGCCTTGAGCTGGTCTTCGGTGTTGTTGAAACGGATCAGGATGAAGCCGTGTTCGAACGCCGCATGCTTGACCGGGATCCGGGCCGCCTCGAGCGTCTCCTTCACCAAGTCAAGGGTGTCGAGCTTGACTTCGGCACCACGGCTGGCAGAGACCTGGAGGGCCGGGTCTTCGCCGTAAAGATTGGGGGCTGCATATAGAAAACCGATGGCGATCACCACGATCACCATCAGGTATTTCCACAGCGGATAGCGATTTAACACGCTGTGCTCCTCGGGAGATTAGAGGGACTGGATAGAACCCTTGGGCAGAACGGCAGAGACGAAGTCACGCTTGATGGTGACCTGGGTCTGATCGTTCAGGGCCAGCACAATGTAGTCGCTGTCGGCGGAGACCTTGGCGATCTTGCCGACCAGGCCACCGGAAGTGAGCACTTCGTCGCCCTTGGTCAGGGAGCTCATCAGGTTGCGATGCTCCTTGGCGCGTTTGGCCTGGGGACGGTAGATCATGAAGTAGAAGATGAGACCGAACACGGCCAGCATGATGATCATTTCCATGCCACCACCCTGTGCCGCCGGAGCCGCGCCTTCTGCATACGCCTTGGAGATAATGCTCATTTAACAACCTCTTATTGATGTAGATTTGATAACTAACTTATATGTCGTTGTTATTTCACGTCATTTTCAGCCAGTGGAGGCACAGGCTTCCCTTGCCGACGGTAAAACTCAGTTACAAAGTCGTCTAATTTACCCTGCTCGATCGCGTCCCGCAAACCCTGCATCACACGCTGGTAATAACGCAGGTTGTGGATGGTATTCAGACGGGCACCGAGGATCTCGTTGCACTTGTCCAGATGGTACAGATAGCTGCGGGTGTAGTTCTTGCAGGTGTAGCAGTCGCAGTCCGCATCCAGGGTGCTGGTATCCTCGCGATACTTGGCGTTGCGGATCTTCACCACACCGTCCGTGGTGAACAGGTGGCCGTTGCGGGCGTTGCGGGTCGGCATCACGCAGTCGAACATGTCGATGCCGCGGCGCACCCCTTCCACCAGGTCCTCCGGCTTGCCCACCCCCATCAGGTAGCGCGGCTTGTCGGCCGGGATCTTCGGGCAGACGTGGTCGAGGATGCGGTGCATGTCCTCTTTCGGCTCACCCACGGCGAGACCGCCGACCGCGTAGCCATCGAAGCCGATCTCCAGCAGGCCGTCCAGCGACACATCCCGCAGCGGCTCGTAGACGGAGCCCTGGATGATGCCGAACAGGGCGTTCTTGTTGCCGAGGGCATCGAACTTGGCGCGGGAGCGCTTGGCCCAGCGCAGGGACATCTCCATGGACTTGCGCGCCTCTTCGTAGGTGGCCGGGTAGGGCGTGCACTCGTCGAAGATCATCACGATGTCGGAGCCGAGATCGTACTGGATCTCCATGGACTTCTCGGGGTCCAGGAAGATCTTCTCGCCGTTGATGGGATGACGGAAGTGCACCCCCTCCTCGGTGATCTTGCGGATGTGCCCCAGGCTGAACACCTGGAAACCGCCGGAGTCGGTCAGGATGGGTCCCTGCCAGTTCATGAAGTCGTGCAGGTCGCCGTGGGCGCGCATCACTTCCTGCCCCGGGCGCAGCCAGAGGTGGAAGGTGTTGCCGAGCAGGATCTGGGCGCCGGTCTCGCGCACCTCTTCCGGGGTCATCCCCTTGACGGTGCCGTAAGTGCCGACCGGCATGAAGGCCGGGGTCTGGACCACGCCGCGCTCGAATACCAGCTGGCCGCGGCGGGCGCGACCGTCTGTGGTTTTCAGTTCAAATTTCATTGCTACCTCGATTCAGTCAGAGAAACAGTCTGACAAGGGAGAGCCCGAGGGCCCGGTAATAAAGAAGCCGGCCGGGATCCTGACAAGCAGACCCTGAACGGCTTCTGAAGGGCGAGGCTTAACCTTGCGCCCGGCGACGGGTGACAAACATGGCGTCCCCGTAGCTGAAGAAACGATACTGCCCGGTCACGGCGGCCTGATAGGCGGCCATCACATTGTCATAGCCCGCGAAGGCGCTGACCAGCATGATCAGGGTGGATTCGGGCAGGTGGAAGTTGGTGATCATGGCGTCGACCACCTGAAACTCGTAGCCTGGGAAGATGAAGATGTCGGTGTCGCTGAAGAAGGGTGCCAGCGGCTTGCCCTGGGCCAGGGTCGCCTTGGCCGCGCTCTCCAGCGAACGTACCGAGGTGGTGCCCACGGCAATCACGCGGCCACCGCGCGCACGGGTCGCCGCGATGGCGTCCACCACCTCCTGGGGCACCTCGGCGTATTCCGAGTGCATGTGGTGATCTTCAATCTTCTCCACCCGCACCGGCTGGAAGGTGCCCGCCCCCACGTGCAGGGTCACGAAGGCCAGCTCCACCCCCTTGGCGCGGATCTTCTCGAGCAGCGGCTCGTCGAAGTGCAGGCCCGCGGTCGGCGCCGCCACGGCACCCGGCTTCTGGTTGTAGACGGTCTGGTAGCGCTCCTTGTCGGCGTCCTCGTCGGGGCGGTCGATGTAGGGGGGCAGCGGCATGTGGCCGATGGCTTCCAGAATGGTCAGCACGGGGCGCGGATCCAGGAAATGGATCTCGAACAGGGCGTCGTGGCGAACACGCATCTCGGCCTCCACCTTCTCCCCATCGGGGCCACCGTCCAGGATCAGGCGGGTGCCGGGCTTGGGGGACTTGGAGGAGCGGACGTGGGCCAGCACGCTGTGCTCGTCCAGGATGCGCTCCACCAGCACCTCCAGCTTGCCGCCGCTGGCCTTCTGACCAAACATCCGCGCCGGGATGACACGGGTATTGTTGAACACCAGCAGGTCGCCGGGATTGAGCTGGTCCAGCACATCGACAAATTGACCGTGGCGCAGGGCGCCGGTTTGACCATCGAGCTGCAGCAGGCGGCTGGCGGTCCGCTCCGCCATCGGATAGCGGGCAATCAGCTCGTCTGGCAGATCAAAATGAAAATCGGATACTTGCATCTTTCACCTCGGGGGAATCGGCGGCTAGTCTAGTTATCCCCCTCTTGCAAGGCAACCCAAAAGACCAAAAACCCAAGGCAGACAAGGGATAGCGGGCAATTATGTGAGGCAACACCCGTTAAAAAATCTTTAATCTTTTGTATTGACCCCGATCATGTTCCGCCCCTCCGGGCTGGGCTAGGGTGAAGATAGATACACAAGGAGGCCCACCATGATGACCCTCTCCGAGATCATGACCGAACACCCCTTCACCCTGGGTCCGGAAAACAGCGTCAAGCAGGCGATGGAGCTGATGCAGCAGGAGCGGATCCGCCACATCCCCATCGTCGACGAGCACCAGCATCTGCTGGGACTGGTCACCCTCTCCGACATCCTGGCCACCCGCGAATCCAAGCTGCTGCTGATCAACCCGGAGCGGGAGGCGGAGTTCACCGACAGCGTCCAGCTCGACGAGATCATGACCCGCCAGGTGGCGAGCGTGGACCCCCACGCCGGCATCAAGGAGGCGGCCCTCTACCTGCAGCGCCACAAATATGGCTGCCTGCCGGTACTCAAGGGGCGCAAGCTGATCGGCATCGTCACCGAGTCTGACTTCATCGCGGTGGCCATCAACCTGCTGGAGCTGATGGAAGAGCAGGAGCCCCCCACCGACTTCTGATCACTTATTTATGAAATTAAATTACAATAAAAGCGTTTTAAGCCTTATTTTTCGGCTAAAACACTGAAACACTTTCAGTTTGATTGAAAAATTACACCATATTCTTGCTTTGTGATCCTCATCACACTATGATGCGACCCATGCAATGGTTGCCGAAGAGGTGATGAGGATTGTGCACCCACGTCTTCTCTTCATATATCCGCAAGTTTGCACACCCCGTAGTTAGTCTTTGCTGTAAAGCATTTTTATCGCCATTCCTTGTTTGATGACCCGGCCCTGTCCTCGCGACCGCGCCGGGATTTTTTTGTCCGCGTTCTTCCCCTCTCCGCCGCGTCTGCGGCACGCCCATGCATGCCATCCATAAAACAAGATCCCATCCGGGACTTGAAAATGTGAACTGCAGGACAGAAATTGAACTTCGACAATGAGTTATCTCAGAAGACTTGAGATATTCATGTTAGGTACAGTTGGGATGGGCTATCTAATAAATAGATTTAAGTGATTCAAAATTGTGGCTTTGACCGATTAGCGAAAAGCCCTATGATGCCTCCATCGAAAGTTAAGCGCCTCGTCTGGCACAACTCTTCAACACCAGACCGGCATATGTACATCACCAAGGAGCAAATACATGTCTACCTACATCAACACTGAAATCAAGCCGTTCAACGCTACCGCCTACCACAATGGCAAATTCGTTCAGGTGTCTGACGCTGACCTGAAAGGCAAGTGGTCCGTGGTCTTCTTCTACCCGGCTGACTTCACCTTCGTCTGCCCGACCGAGCTGGGCGACCTGGCCGACAACTACGCTGCCTTCAAGAAGCTGGGCGTCGAGATCTACGCTGTCTCCACCGACACCCACTTCACTCACAAGGCCTGGCACGACACTTCTGACACCATCAAGAAGATCCAGTACCCGATGATCGGCGACCCGACCGGCACCATCACCCGCAACTTCGGCGTGATGATCGAAGAAGCTGGCCTGGCTGACCGCGGTACCTTCGTCATCGACCCGAACGGCGTCATCCAGATCGTCGAGATCAACGCCGGCGGTATCGGCCGTGACGCTCTGGAACTGCTGCGCAAGGTCAAGGCTGCCCAGTACGTTGCCGCCCACCCGGGTGAAGTGTGCCCGGCCAAATGGCAAGAAGGCGATGCCACCCTGGCCCCGTCCCTGGATCTGGTAGGCAAGATCTAAGCCTCCCCGCTCCAAAGACCGGCCCGTTTCAGGGCCGGTCTGTTTTCCGGCCTAGCTCAAGGGTGATGGCCTGCTTTTCGGCACAGCCTTTTCAGTATTCAGCCATACCGCCGACCCGCATTCAGCCAGAAGGAATTCGACCATGTTAGATACCAACCTCAAACAACAACTCAACGGTTACCTGCAGTACATCGTCAATCCCATCGAGATCAGCGTGTCCGGCAACGACAGCGACAAATCCGCAGAGCTCCTGGCATTGGCCACCGAGATAGCCGAGATGTCCCCCAAGATTTCCCTGACCGATGGTACTGCCGCCCGCAAGCCTTCCATGAGCATCGCGCCCCAGGGGCAAGCCCCGCGCGTGCACTTTGCCGGCATTCCAATGGGTCATGAATTCACCTCCCTGGTGCTCGCCCTGCTGCAAAGCGGCGGCCACCCCTCCAAGGCCGATCCGGCCGTGCTGGAGCAGGTCAGGAACCTGAAGGGTGAGTTCCACTTCGAGACCTACATCTCCCTCTCCTGTCACAACTGCCCGGACGTGGTGCAGGCCCTGAACCTGATGGCCACCCTGAACCCGGGCATCAGCCACACCATGATCGACGGTGCCCTGTTCCAGGACGAGGTGAACGAGCGCCAGATCATGGCGGTCCCGAACGTCTACCTGAACGGCCAGCCGTTCAGCCAGGGCCGTACCTCCCTCGAAGAGATCGTCGCCAAGCTCGACACCGGCGCCGCCGAGCGCAAGGCCGCCGAGCTGAGCGAAAAAGCGCCTTACGACGTGCTGGTGGTGGGCGGTGGCCCGGCCGGCGCCGCGGCAGCCATCTATGCCGCCCGTAAAGGCATTCGCACCGCCATCGTCGCCGAGCGCTTCGGCGGCCAGGTGATGGACACCGTCGGCATCGAGAACTTCATCTCCGTGCCCTACACCGAAGGCCCCAAGCTCGCCGCCAGCCTGGAGCAGCACGTCAAGCAGTACGGCGTGGAAGTGATCACCGAGCAGCGCGCCGCCGCCATCAGCAAGGATGGCTACGTCAACGTGGATCTCGCCTCCGGTGCCACCCTGAAGAGCCGCGCCGTGATCCTGGCGACCGGTGCCCGCTGGCGTGACCTAAACGTGCCGGGTGAGGTGGAATACCGCACCAAGGGCGTGGCCTATTGCCCCCACTGCGACGGCCCCTTCTTCAAGGGCAAGCGGGTCGCGGTGATCGGTGGCGGTAACTCCGGCATCGAGGCGGCCATCGATCTGGCCGGCATCGTCGAACACGTCACAGTAGTGGAGTTCGCCGATACCCTGCGCGCCGACGACGTGCTGCAGAAGAAGGCCCGCTCCATGGGCAACATCGACATCATCATGAGCGCCCGCACCACAGAAGTGATCGGTGACGGCAGCAAGGTGGTGGGCATGGATTACGAGGATCGCACCACGGGCGAGATCAAGCACCTCGCCGTGGCCGGCATCTTCGTCCAGATCGGCCTGGTCCCGAACACCGAGTTCCTGAAAGGGAGCGAGGTGGCCCTGACCCGCTTCGGCGAGATTGAGATCGACACCAAGGGCGCCACCTCCCTGCCCGGTGTCTACGCCGCAGGGGATGCCACCACAGTACCGTTCAAGCAGATCATCATCTCCATGGGGGCCGGTGCCACCGCCGCCCTGGGGGCGTTCGATTACCTCATTCGCAACCCGGCTCCTGAGGCCCAGGCCACCCAGGCCGACGCCATGACTGCCTGATAACCTCCTTCAGGCCAACAAAAAACCGACTCCCAGGAGTCGGTTTTTTTATGGGTGAATGGCCAGGCTCAGCACTTGGCCTCTTCCGGTTCGCTCGCCTCTGGTTCGGGCGCTGCGGGCTCCGGCGTGGCATAACTCGCGGGTACCGCCTCCCCTGCCAGATCCGTTCTCGGCTCCAGCTCCGCCGTCATGGGGGTGTTGGGGGGCACCGGCATGAACACCTGGTGTTCCGCCAGCGGAATGGGGGCCCGCTGCCGCCTGCGCCAGCCCAGATAACCCGAGAGCAGCAGGCCGCACAGGGCGAAGTAGACGAACAGCCCCTGCGGCCCGAACAGCCCCATGACCGAGGGGGCCAGCAGCGGCCCTATCATGGCCCCTAGGCTGTAGGCGAGCAGCAGCCCCTGGTTGGCCCCCAGCACCTGATCCGGGCGCAACTCGTCGCAGGCGTGGCTGAGGCTCAAGGGGTAGATGGAGAACGCCATGCCCCCCAGCAGAAAGATCAGGCCTCCCTCGATCGGCGCGCGCCAGGCGCCTGGCAGCAGCACCATCATGAGGGCGAGCAGGGTCAGCGCGCTGCACAGCAGCAGGATCACCAGCCGCCTGTCATGGCGGTCGGACATCCGGCCTATGGGGTATTGCAGGCACATGCCTCCCAGGATCACCAGCGCCATCATGTCCGCCACCCGCGAGAGAGTGGCACCGCTGTCGGTAAAATAGAGCGGCAACAAGCCGTAGATGGCACCGAGCACCAGGCCCGAGGTGAAACTGCTGCCCATCCCCGCCGGAGTGAGGCGCACCAGCTCCCGCACCCCGACCCGTTGGGGGGCCACCATGGCCGGGGTCGATACCCGGGAGATCGCCAGGGGCACCACCGACAGGGTCGCCGCCATGGCGCACAGGGCGAAGGGAGTCAGCACCATGGGGTCCACCCACTTGAGCAGCTGTTGCCCCATCGCCAGGGAGCCATAGAGCAGGATCATGTAGAGGGACATCAGCCGTCCCCGGTTGGCCGGGGTGCTGGAAACCAGCATCCAGGACTCCAGCACCACGAAGATCCCGCCGGTGGCAAAGCCCCCCACCAACCGCAGCACGGTCCAGGCGATGGGATCCACCACCATGCCGTGAAGCAGAAACAGGAAGCAGAGCAGGGAGGCATAGGCCGCATAGGCCCGGATGTGGCCCACCCGTATGATGAGACGGGCGTTGACGAAGGCCCCCAGCACCAGGCCACCGAAGTAGGCCGCCGACACCAGGCCGATGGCCTGGGCGGACACCTGCTCGGCGGACAGGCGCACCGTCAGCAGGGTGTTGAACAGGCCGTGACCCAGGATGAAGACCACCAGACTGGTCAGGGGTGAGAACAATCTCGTGAGTGCCATGACGCCTCCCCTCGGGGTAAAACGGTCATGGTAGCGTCTGTTTCTTGCCCACTTCAACCGACCGCCCCCATTTTTGAGAGGCTATCCTTAACGGGATCCCATCATGGAGGTCGTCAAGATGAGACTCACGCTGTTGTTGGCAACTTTGCTCTTCTCCGCCAGCGCCCTCGCCTTCCACTGTCCCATGGACATGAAGAAGATCGATGACGCCCTGGCCACAAACCCGGCGCTCAGCGCCGAGCGGCTGGCCGAGGTGAAGCAGCTCAGGGCCGAAGGAGAGAGCCTGCACAAGGCAGGCAAACATCAGGAATCCGTCGATAGCCTGGCCAAGGCCATGGCCATTCTCGGCATCGACGAGGGCTAGTCGCCGGCTCGCCGCGCGACGGTCTGCCCTGCATCGCGCCGATGTGGCAGGCCGCCCACTTGACACAAGGCCCTCGTCCCCCGTGGCGAGGGCCTTGTCATGAGCGGGGTGGCGGCAGGCAGACGCTCGCTACCTATGCCTCCTCGATGCGATGGATGCGGTTCTTGCCGGCACGCTTGGCCTGATACATCGCCTTGTCGACCAGGGCTATCAGCACCTCGGGGGATCGTCCCTGGCTGGTGCCGATACCGGCGCTGAAGGTGACCCGCATCCCCTTCTCCCGCCATTTCTGCTCGCTGAGCTGGCAGCGCCACAGCTCCATCAGCCGCTCGGCCTCTGCCAGCGAGTGCTGCTCGAAGAGGGCCACCAGCTCCTCGCCACCGTAGCGGCACAGTAAGACCCCCTCGCCCAGCAACGTCTGTCCCAGCTCGACACAACGGCACAGCGCCGCATCGCCGCCGGCATGGCCGTAGACGTCGTTGAGCTGCTTGAAATTGTCCAGGTCGACCAGGGCCAGGACAAAGCTGTTCCCCTCCTCGTGCAGCTGGCGCAGACGCTGATCCAGAAACCGCCGATTGTAGCTGCCGGTGAGTGCGTCCCTGTGGGCCAGGTCAAACGACTCTTGCAGGTGATCTGACACCTGATCCAGCTCCTGATCCAGCAAGGCCATCTCCGGGAAGGCGGGCAGCGCACTCGCCGGCCGAGCCTCTCGCGAGCCGGCACCGAGTCGACGGATCCGGCCGGCCAGGTTGTCGATGAGCACCAGCAGGCGCAGGCGGAAGAAGGCCGACATGGTGATGAAGAGGGCGCAGGCAATGACCAGCAGCCCGAGCGCCAGGCCTCCCCCCATGGCGGCGACCGAGTCTCGCCTTGGCTGTACCGTGATGGCCATCCAGTGCTCCCGGTCCGGCAGGGTGCCGTAGGCCACATATTCATTGCTCAGGTCCGAGTAGAAGGAGCCGGAGTGCGCCGTCAGGCGCGCCAGCCAGGGGGCCTGCAGGATCTGGCCGTTGTTGGCCGACTGCGAGCTCACCAGGATCTGGTGGGTGCGCCGGTCAATCACCATGTGGCTCACGGCATTGTCCCCATACAGCATGTCCCTGAGCATCTTGGACCACTGTGCAACGTTCACGTCGATGCCGATGACCCGCTCCCCCTGCTCACCCTGCTGCCGGCCATCCGTCAGACGATGGGCCAGGGTCAGGATGTAGTCGCCCGTCAAGATGTCCTGATAGGCCGGGGTCCAGTAAAACGTCCGGGCCTCCAGCGCCCCCTTGAACCAGGCTCTGGATCGCACATTGGCCCTGGCATTGACCCAGGCCTGGTCCGCCTCTTTGCTGCCGGAGAAGAAATAGCCGTTCGAATCGGCATGAAAGATCAGGGTCACCAGGGGATCGAGGGCCGCCATGTTGCCCCACCGCTCGCGATACACCTGCCTGGCCTCGGTCGAGGAGAACACTGGGGTCAGCAGGTCCGCCGTGACCTCGACGGACATCAGCTGTTCGAGGTGGTCGAGCATCCTGTCTTCCGTCACCACCGCCATGCCGTTCAGGCTGGCCAGTTTCTGCTCCACGACCACGCCGTGGTTGTAGACCGACAGGGCAAACAGGCCGCCAATCCCGAGCAGCATCGGCAAGGCCAGCAGCCAGAGATAGCCCGTGATGAAGGTGAAATTTTTCTGCGTGCGTCTGAACGTCAACATACCCTGGATCCTACCCATTACCCTTTTCGCTTGCCCGAGATACCGACGGGGCTGCCATCAAAAGGCGCGCAGTATGCCGTTATCACTTTCGAGAGGGCGAATCCTTTCGCGGCCTTGTTCAAGCACGATTCAGGCAGATTTGGGGGGTAAATGCGGTTTTATCTGATAAAACAGGGAGATGCTGAGTGTTTTCTGGTCAAGGAAAAACCTGGGCGACGGCGCTGATCTCCGGGCCAGGAAAAGCGCCGACACAGGGGCAGGCGATCGGCGGCCCGGCCGTCCTCCCGCCCCCTTCCACTCGCGCTTCGCTATACCCGGCCGCTGTAGACCAGGGTGCAATAGTTGAACGCTATCTTGCCGTTCACCGCATGGCGCTCAAACGCACGGCGGATGAGCGCCGTCATCTGATCGTGGGCCCGGGTGCCGACGGCTGGGGCATAGGAGGAGGAGTTGAGCCGCCCCAGCACCCCGTCGAGATCGAACAGCTGCTGGTTCTCGAAGCGATCGAGCCGATACTCCCCCTCGAAGAAGGCACGAAAATCGGCCTCGCCCAGGTTGCGATGATTGACCTCCTCATAGTCCCCCGAGTAGGCGTGCAGCCCCTCCTCGTAGGCCTCGAGAAACGGGGTGTTCATCAGCCGATCGTTCCAGATGAGGGCGATCCGGCCACCGGGTTTGAGCAGGCGCTGGCACTCCAGTCGGAAGGCTGTGCGATCGAACCAGTGAAACGCCTGGGCGACCGTCACAAGATCCACCGAGCCCGCCGGCAGGCCGGTGGCCTCCGCACTGCCGTGGGACCAGCCGACGTTGCCCACACCCGCCAGCAGCCGTCTGGCGGCCGCCCGCATCTCGTCATTGGGCTCCACCGCCCAGACTCGCGCCACCCGGGGGGCCAGCAGGGCCGTCAGGATGCCGGTGCCCGCGCCGATATCGGCCACCTGGGCCTCGGGCCCCATGGCCAAGTCGCGGGCCAGAAAATCCAGCATGGCCGCGGGATAACCGGGGCGGTATTTCACATAGGCCTCGACCCGGGTCGAGAATCGCTGGGTACTGTCCATCGCTCGCTCCTTGTGGTGGATCACGCGAGTCGCATGATGCCGTTAAGGCATCCTGCACCAACATCCAGAGTCGGGGCAACCGCATGAGGGCACTTGACTGCCACAAAAAACGGACCTGGCCAGGGTAAGTTCCGTCAGCATCGGCGCGTGCCATGCACTGCGCCTTGATGATATCCCCCTTGAGCATGGGCTCATCGGGAACTGGTAGAGTGGTCGCGACAGCCAGACCGCAAGGGCAGGGCATTCAAGCTAGGACAAGGCTTTAACCTGGCAGAGGCCCCTGTGATGAGGCATTGACCCATGACGGAGTGAGACGGAAGAGATTGACGCCTCTTCGAGCTTCCCTATTCACTCTGGCACTACACTCAACCCTGAACGGCCTCGCCGAGGGAGGCGCACACCATTGACCACCAGACCGTACGGGGGATCCATGTCGACATCCAGATACCTGCTGCCACTCATCGCTGCCCTGTTGACCGGGTGCGGCGGCGAATTGCTCAGCACGGCGGCAACCACCGGAAAACTCCAGGCGGAGCAGGCCAATCAAGCCAGGGCGCAACTGGATCAGTTCAACGAGGCCCTGAGTGCCGCCGTCGACGCCACCGAGGCGGCGTCCGTATCGGCCGCCCCTCCGGCCCAATAGCAACGCCTGGCCGGCAACTGTCCCGCTGTTTTCAACGGAGAAATGAGATGACGCAAGCTGCAAAGAACCGGATCTGCCTCTGGTACGACGGGGATGCCGAAGAGGCGGCGCACTTCTACGCCCGAACCTTCCCCGACTCCGCCGTCGGTGCCGTACACCGGGCCCCGGCCGACTATCCCGCCGGCAAGAAAGGGGACGTGCTGACGGTCGAGTTCAGCGTGATGGGGATCCCCTGCCTCGGCCTCAACGGCGGGCCCGGGGTCAACCACAACTGGGCCTTCTCGTTTCAGGTGGCCACCCAGGACCAGGCCGAGACGGATCGCTACTGGCACGCCATCATCGAGAGCGGCGGTCAGGCGAGCAAGTGCGGCTGGTGCCAGGACAGGTGGGGCATCTCCTGGCAGATCACCCCCCAGGCCCTCATCGAGGCGATAAGCGATCCCGACCCCGAGGCAGCGAGGCGCGCCTTCGAGGCCATGATGCAGATGGGCAAGATTGACATTGCCGCCATGGCGGCGCGCCGGGGCGACTAGCCCGTTTGCGCGGGCGCCACAAACAACAAGGCCACCCCTGGGGGTGGCCTTGTGCGTATTGGCTGTCAGCCCTTCACGGTGCCGCGATTACTTGGCGTAATCCTCGGTGGGCACGCAGGAGCAGAACAGGTTGCGATCGCCGTAGACGTCGTCGATGCGGTTGACCGACGGCCACAGCTTGCTGGCGCGCACGGCGTCGGACGGGAAGACCGCCTCGGCGCGGGTGTAGCCACGGTTCCACTCTGCATCCATCACGTCATCCTGGGTGTGCGGCGCATGGACCAGGGGGTTGTCGGCGAGGCTCCAGTGGCCGTCCTGCACCTTGGCTATCTCGGCGCGGATGGCGGTCATGGCTTCCACGAAGCGATCCAGCTCGCGCTTGGATTCGGATTCGGTCGGCTCGACCATCAGGGTCCCCGCCACCGGGAAGCTCATGGTCGGCGCGTGGAAGCCGTAGTCCATCAGGCGCTTGGCCACGTCCATCTCGCTGATGCCACTGGCCTCCTTGAGCGGACGGATGTCCAGGATGCACTCGTGGGCCACCCGGCCGTTGCGACCTGTATAGAGCACGGGGAAGGACTCGCCGAGCTTCTTGGCCAGGTAGTTGGCGTTGAGGATGGCGACCTGGGTGGATTTCTTCAGGCCCTCGTCACCCAGCATGGCGATGTACATCCAGCTGATGGGCAGGATGCTGGCCGAGCCGAACGGGGCGGCAGACACGGCGCCGTTGTCACGGCTCTCCTTGTCGGTCTTGACCACGGCGTGACCGGCCACAAACGGTGCCAGGTGTTTCTTCACGCCGATGGGACCCATGCCCGGACCGCCACCGCCGTGGGGGATGGCGAAGGTCTTGTGCAGGTTGAGGTGGGAGACGTCCGCCCCGATGAAGCCTGGCGCCGTCAGCCCGACCTGCGCGTTCATGTTGGCGCCGTCCAGATAGACCTGACCGCCATACTGGTGAACGATGTCGCACACCTCCTTGATGGTCTCCTCGTACACCCCGTGGGTGGAGGGATAGGTCACCATCAGGCAGGAGAGCTGGTCCCCCACCTCGGCAGCCTTGGCGCGCAGGTCGTCCAAGTCCACGTTGCCGGCCTTGTCACAGGCGGTGACGATCACCTTGAGGCCCGCCATCTGGGCTGAGGCCGGGTTGGTGCCGTGGGCGGAAGCCGGGATGAGACAGACATCGCGATGCCCCTCGCCGCGGGACTCGTGGTATTTCTTGATGGCGAGCAGGCCCGCGTATTCCCCCTGGGCGCCGGAGTTCGGCTGCATGCAGACCGCATCGTAGCCGGTCACCTTCACCAGCCAGTCTTCCAGATCTGCCAGCAGCAGCTGGTAACCCCTGGCCTGCTTGAGCGGCGCGAAGGGGTGCAGCTTGCCAAACTCGGGCCAGGTCACCGGGATCATCTCGGCGGTGGCGTTAAGCTTCATGGTGCAGGAGCCGAGGGAGATCATGGCGTAGTTCAGGGCCAGATCTTTCGCTTCGAGACGGTGGATGTAGCGCAGCATCTCGGTCTCGGAGTGGTACTTGTTGAACACCTCGTGGGTCAGCACGGCGTCGGTACGCAGCAGCGCCTGCGGGATGGCCTGGTGGCCCTGAGCCGCCTTGTCCAGCGCCTCCACATCCAGGCCGTGGCCTTGTCCCAGGAAGAGGTCGAACAGCTCGGCCACGTCACCCCGGGTGGTGGTCTCGGAGAGCGACACCCCCACGGCGCCGTCGAGATCCGCGCGCAGGTTGATGCCGAGCCCTTCGGCCTTGGCAATCAGCGCCGCCTTGTCCGACGTCAGGACTGTGAGGGTATCGAACCAGCTGTCGTGCTTGAGGGCCACGCCCTTGGCCTTGAGGCCGAGCGCCAGGATCGTGGTCAGACGGTGCACGCGGGAAGCGATGGTCTTGAGCCCCACAGGGCCGTGATAGACGGCGTAGAAGCTCGCCATGTTGGCCAGCAGCACCTGGGCGGTACAGATGTTGGAGTTGGCCTTCTCGCGGCGGATGTGCTGCTCGCGGGTCTGCATGGCCATGCGAAGGGCGGCCTTGCCGCGGGCATCCTTGGAGACGCCGATGATGCGGCCCGGCATGGAGCGCTTGTAGGCATCGCGGGTGGCGAAAAACGCCGCGTGGGGGCCGCCGTAACCCATGGGCACGCCGAAGCGCTGGGCACTGCCGAACACCACGTCGGCGCCCAGTTCACCCGGGGATTTGAGCAGCAGCAAGGAGAGCAGGTCGGCGCCGACGCAGGCCAGCCCCTTCTGGGCCTGGACGGCTGCAATGAGGGAACGCAGATCGGTCACATTGCCGGTGGTGGACGGGTACTGGAACATGGCACCGAACACCTCTTCACTCACGGCCTCACCCGCCGGGCCGACGACCACGTCGAAACCAAAGTGCACCGCGCGCTCCTTGACCACGTCGATCACCTGGGGGTGCACGTCGTCGGCCACGAAGAAGAGGTTGGACTTGGATTTGGCCATGCGCTTGGCCAGCGCCATGGCTTCGGCGGCGGCGGTGGCTTCATCGAGCAGGGAGGCGCTCGCCAGATCCATGCCGGTGAGATCCAGGGTGAGCTGCTGGAAGTTGAGCAGGGCTTCGAGACGGCCCTGGGCCAGCTCGGGCTGATAGGGGGTGTAGGCGGTGTACCAGCCCGGGTTTTCCAGCACGTTGCGCAGGATGACGTGGGGTACATGGGTGTCGTGATAGCCCATGCCGATGTAGCTCTTGGCGATCTGGTTCTGGGCGGCATAGCCCTTGAGCTTGGCCAGGGCTTCCACCTCGGTCATGGGGGCGCCGATACCGAGCGGCCCCGGGCGGCGGATGGCGGCGGGGACCGTCTGCTCAATCAGATCGTCCAGGCTCTCGGCGCCCACGGTGGCGAGCAGGGCGCGCATCTCTTCCTCACCCGGGCCGATGTGGCGGCGGATGAAATCGGTTTTTTGCTCGAGTTCAAACAGTGACTGGGTCATTTCCCTATTTCCTGGTAAATAAGTCCTGGTATGAAGGCCTGATAACCAAGACCTGATGTTCCTGATAGCCGGCAGATACCGGCTCCACTCATGTTCTCTGTCCGCCGCAGGCAGACGGGGGATGCGGCAAGGGCATCCCGAAGGCGCAGAGGCTGCGCCCTTCCTGCAACCTCCATGGCCGCAGGATGGCAGTCATACAAGAGGGCCCTGCTGTGTTGGCAGGGCCCGGGGGCATTACTCTTCGTCCACCACGTTCTGGTAGCCGTCGGCATCCAGCAGGTTGGCGAGCTCGCCCGCGTCGTCCAGCTTGATGCGGAACAGCCAGCCGGCGCCATAGGGGTCGGAGTTGACCAGCTCGGGGCTGCCTTCCAGCTCTTCGTTGACGGCCAGGATCTCGCCGCTCACCGGGCTGTAGATGTCGGAGGCGGCCTTGACGGACTCCGCCACGGCGCAATCTTCACCGGCGCTCACCTGCTTGCCCACTTCCGGCAGATCGACGAACACCATGTCACCCAGCAGATCCTGGGCGTGCTCGGTGATACCGACCACGGCTTCGCCGTTGGCTTCGACACGGACCCACTCGTGGGAGGTGGCATATTTCAGTTCGCTCGGGATATGGCTCATTTGTGCTTCCTTTATGCTCTTGGATCGCTTCAACAAAAATGGGTCGGCGAAGGGACGCCCCTCGCCGCAATGAATCATGACACCAGGGGCTGGCCGTTGCGCACGAAGGCCGGCTTGGTGACTTTCACGGTGACCTGCTTCTTGCGGATCTCCACCTGGGCCTGTTCGCCGATATCGCGGGGCACCCGCGCCAGGGCGATGCTGTAACCCAGGGTCGGCGAGAAGGAGCCGGAAGTGATCACCCCTTCACGCACTTCGCCGCTCTCGCTGGTGAAGGTGACCGGCATGCCGCTGCGCAGCACGCCCTTCTCCTCCATCACCAGGCCCACCAGCTTGGGCTGGTTGCCGGCAGCCTTCTGGGCCTCCAGGGCGGCGCGGCCGATAAACTGGCGATCGCTGGGTTCCCAGGCCAGGGTCCAGGCCATGTTGGCGGCGAGCGGAGAGATTGACTCGTCCATGTCCTGGCCGTAGAGGTTCATGCCCGCTTCCAGGCGCAGGGTATCGCGTGCACCCAGGCCGCAGGGGGCCACGCCGTTGTCCAGCAGGGACTGCCACAGATCGCACGCCTTCTCCTGGGGCACCACTATCTCGTAGCCATCTTCACCGGTATAGCCTGTGGTGGCGATGAAGAGATCCCCGGCCTGCACGCCGAAGAAGGGCTTCATGCCCTCAACCGCGGCATTCTGCTCAGGGGTGAACACCTTGGCCGCCTTGGCCTTGGCGTTGGGGCCCTGTACGGCGATCATGGCGAGCTCGGGGCGCTCGGTCACGCTCACGGCGAAGTCGATGGCGTGGTGGCGGATCCAGGCCAGATCCTTCTCGCGGGTGGCGGAGTTCACCACCAGGCGATAGAAGGCATCGGTCAGGTAATAGGTGATGAGGTCATCGATGACGCCGCCTTCCGGATTGAGCATGCCGCTGTAGAGGGCCTTGCCGGGGACGGTGAGTTTGGCCACGTCGTTGGCCAGCAGGTGTTGCAGGAAGGCTTTGACCCGCTCGCCGGTCAAATCGACGATGGTCATGTGGGAGACATCGAACATGCCTGCATCGGTGCGCACCGCGTGGTGCTCTTCCAACTGGGAACCGTAGTTGATGGGCATCTCCCAACCGTGGAAGTCCACCATCTTGGCACCCGCTTCCAGGTGTTTCGGATGCAATACAGTAGTCTGGATCATCGCTGTGTTTCCTTAAGCGTTCGCGACAACACTCGCAATCCGCCCCGGCACGTCGGGCAAAACGGACCACAAGCTCTGTGCTCGTCCCCGCCCGGGCGGGCAGGAGTGATTCCTTGAACGGTGCGGATTATATGACAAGCGCGCCGGGGCGCCGCTCAAAAAAAACTAATCCCCACCTGACAAACTGACACCAGACACTAAGGCAAAAACAGTGATAAAAACAGTGCAAACCGAACATTGGCGAGATTTAATGTTGATTTTTACCGTTTCGTCACAATTTACGGAAAAACGTTTCGCTTCTTGCCAACATTAAAGGCTGACACCACGAGGGGGCATACTGCCCCATCAGATTAGTTTTATTGTCAAAACCCCGGGGTAAGATTAGATTTTTTCACCCTTGGCCAGGGCGGGCAGCTCCCCGTCCAGCCCCATGGCGGCCCGGATCATGCCCTGCTTGAGGGGGCCGAGGGCGTCGACGGCACAGAGCCCCACCCCGCGCACCAGCTTCTTGAGGGGGTTGCTGCCTGCAAACAGCCGCTTGAGCCCCTCCATGGCCGCCAGCATGCGGGCCGCCTCGCTCTTGCGCCAGCGTTCGTACCCGCGCAGGTTGGCGTGCAGGCCGATGTCCGCGCCCTTGCCGTGATGAATGAGGATCTGCTCCGCCAGGGCGGCGGCATCCAGCAAGCCCAGATTCACCCCCTGCCCCGCCAGCGGGTGTATGGTGTGGGCCGCATCCCCCACCAGCACCAGCCGCTCACGGGCAAAGTCGCGGGCGTAGCGGGCGGTGAGCGGAATGGCGCTGCGGGCCCCCTCCACCTTGCACAGCCCGAGCCTGCCATCGAAGGCGGCGGTGAGCTGGCGGCTGAACCGCTCGTCATCCAGGGCGCACAGCGCCTCGGCCCGTTTGGCCGGCACAGACCAGACGATGGAGCAGAGGTCGGGTTCCCACAGGGGCAGGAAGGCGAGCGGCCCCTGGGGGGTGAAGATCTGGCGCGCCACCGCCTCGTGGGGCTCGGCACAACGTACCGTCGCCACCAGGGCGTGGTGGCCATAATCCCAGCTGGTGAGGGGAATGTCCGCCTGGCGGCGCACCCAGGAGTGGGCGCCGTCGGCGGCCACCACCAGGCTAGCCGAGAGGGCGCGGCCATCCTCGAGCAGCAGCAGGGCGCCCGCTGCACTGCTCTGCAGGCTCTTGGCCCGGGCCGGGGTCAGCAGCTGGATATTGCCTGCGCCGCCGATGGCTTCCAGCAGCGCAAGCTGGATCACCCGGTTCTCGACGATGTGGCCGAGGGCGCCCTGGCGCAAACTGGCGGCATCGAACGCGATCTGGCCGAAGCTGTCCTGCTCCCACACCTGCATCCTCTCGTAGGGCTGCAGGCGGCGCGCCGCTATGCCGTCCCAGGCGCCGACCCCCTGCAGTATCCGCTGGCTGGCAAGGCTCAGGGCGCTGACCCTGTTGTCAGGCGCCGTCCCCAGCACGGGATCCGGCAGCCGGCCTTCCACCACGGCCACCCTGAGTGTGCTCTGCTTGAGGGCGGCGGCGAGCCCCAGGCCCACCATGCCGCCCCCCACGATCACCACATCTACCTCTTGCATCTGCATTCTCTTATGTCCTTTCGTGGCTGATCACCGGGATCAGCGGAGGCACGCCCGCGGGCGTCCCTCCTCAAATATGTCGAGTCCGCCGCCGGGGGCGCGCACCTCATTGGCGACACAGGTCGGTGACGAATCCCAGGGTGCGGGAGGCCAGCGGAGCCTTGAGCCAGGGCACTCTGCCCATCAGGGAGAGCGCCAGGTTGCGGCCCACCACCAGGGGGGCGTGATGGTTCGAGAAGAGCTGGGCCAGGGAGGAGGTGAGCCAGACGGTCTGGGCCTGATCCTCCCGGCGCGACTGCCAGTAGCCGCTCAGTACCTCGAAGCTGCCGATGTCCTCCTCCGCCGCGAGCGCCCGGCCGACTGCGCAGGTGAGCAGGTCAAGGTCGCGCATGCCGAGGTTGAAGCCCTGACCCGCGATGGGATGCAGCAGGTGGGCGGCATTGCCCACCAGCACGGTACGCTGGGCCAGGGGATAATCGGCCACCGTCAGCACCAGGGGATAAAGGTGACGCACGCCGGTGCGCTCGAAACGCCCCAGGCGCCAGCCAAAGGCCTGCTGCAGGCGGGCGAGAAAGGCGGCGTCATCCAGCCCCATCAACGCCTGCGCCTCGTCCCGCGGGACGCTCCAGACCAGGGAGGATAGCCCGTCCTGCATGGGCAGCAGGGCGAGCGGCCCCCCGTCGGTGAAGCGCTCGAAGGCCCGCCCGGCGAGATCCTGGGCCGTCTTGACGGCGGCGATGACGGCACTCTGGCCATAGTCGTGGCGACTGACCGGCATCTTGAAGTGCTGGCGCACGAAGGAGTGACCCCCATCGGCCGCCACCAGCAGCCGGGTGCGGTAGCGCGCGCCATCGGCCAGGGTCAGCATCACCCCCTCCTCTTCGGGCTCTATGTTCGCAAGCTGGGCCGGACAACACACCCGGATCTGCGGGGTGGCCGCCATCGCCTGCTGCAACTCGATGCCGGCCGCAGAGAGCTCGATCACCTGGCCGAGTGCAGCCAGGCCGTATTCCGCCGCCGACAGCCTGGCCTGGCCGCAGTGGCCCCGATCCGAGACGTGGATGTCGGTGATGGGGGCGCAGTGGGGGGCGAAACGGGGCCAGAGCCCGTGACGGGCCAGGGCCTCGCAGGTGCCGGCGGAGAGCGCGATGGCACGGGCGTCGAAACCGGGGTGAAGGTTGAGCTCGGTGGCGCTCGCCTCCAGCAGCAGGATCTGCAGGGGGGCCGCGTCCGGCCCCTTGAGGGCGGCGAGGGAGAGGGCCAGCACGGCGCCGCTCATACCGCCACCGACGATAGCCACGTCGACGTGAACCAGATCAGATTGAGACATGAGAAGAGGGCATGGACGAAAAACGTGGACCAATCCTACCACAAAGCCGGCAGGCAGGATGCGAAGCCACGGGCAAAAAACCGATTCGGCGCCGTCAGTTAGCGAGTCATGGCGGCCCTGACCGGCAAAACAAGGAGAGCGCCTCGTGGCGCTCTCTTGTCAGACATCCCGACGGGGCGGGCGATCAGTGCAGGGTCGGCGGGCTGCTTGGCGAGTCCGGACGCTTGCCGAACTCCTCGAACGCCATCATGACCCCCAGGCGCACGTGCTCGTAGAGCACCAGGAAGGAGGCCTCGTTCTCGTCATCCTCCTGATCGAACTCCGCCGAGACCTGGGTGATGCTGGCGATGTCCTGGATCATCTCCTGCAACTCCTCGGAGGCCTTGGAGAGTTCCTGCTGCACCACGCCAAAGCCGGCCAGGAAGGCCTGGGACCAGTCCACCAGCGAGTCGATGCGCTCGTCGAGAGGCGCCTCATCGCTTGGCAGCAGCAGCTCGACCCCTTTCTGGGCCATCAGGCTCTCGATCACCTCGTGATAGAGCTCGGTCATCACCTGGCGCACCGGTGCCGGCAGCCCGAAACCGTCGTTGATCAGATCGTTGAAATGGGGCAGCCAGCTCTTGTCGTCCAGGGCCACGCCACCGCACACCAGGCCACAGATCACGCCATGGGCCTCGACGGCCGTCGCCATCAGTTCGTGCTGCGCCATCAGGTCGGCCAGGGTCGCATATTTCAGGGGGGTCGTTTTGCTCATCTAGGATCCGCTCAAAGTTCAGGCAAATATGCAGAATTTATGGCCGAGATCCTAGCATTCTCCCCTTCCCAGAGCCAGCAAGGCCTTGAAACTTCTGCATCTGCGCTATATAGTCCCGCCCAGTTGTCCACGTGGATAAAGGCGGAAATCAGCCCCGCCGTATTGAGGAAGGCATGAGCATAGAGGCCGTAGAAATCGTCATTTTGGGACGTCCCTACAAGGTGTCTTGTCCCCTGGGACAACAGGATGCCCTGCGCCAGGCCGCCGACCAGCTGACCGACAAGCTCATCGAGCTTCGTCAACGCTCCAAGGTCTCCAGCAACGAACAGCTGGCCGTCATGGCGGCGCTCAATTTCTGTCACGAGCTCTGCCTTGAAAAAGAGAAAAACCATCAATACTCTGAGACCATGGACAAGCGGATCAAGATGCTGCAACGCACCATAGAAGCCGCCTTGATCGAGCACGGACAATACGGTGAATCCGGCGAAGAGGCGCAACAGCCCTAATCGCACCGAGTTTTGAAATTCCCTGGAGTGTTTGTCAGCCGGTTCAAGTCCCCGAGCCGATATTCATACCAAACAGGGGGTCTGCCTTCTGGCTATTGAGCATGCTCGGCCCGACCGAGAAGCCTGCGGCCAGATTAGATCTCCGCCTTGAACCGACGGTTCAAGGGCCCAAACCGGCAACGGCATCTCCGGGGTACCTATCCAAAAAGCCCGTCATCGCGACGGGCTTTTTCTTTGCCTGCGCGGCCCCCCCCTTCCACTCGCCTGCGGCGTCCCGCCACCCGGCAGGAGGCAGTAAAAAGCCCGCCAACGGGGCGGGCTCTTGGCCGTGTCAGACGGCCATCTGTTCCCGGGGGGCGCCGTGGTGGCGCAGCCAGAGGAAGCTCAAGGCCACGATCAGCACCATCAGGGTCATGATGGTCCCCAGGGTGACCTGCCCCTCCATGGGGAAGCTGGCCGCCAGCAGGGTGACCACGCCGGCCCCCAGGTTCTGCATGCCGCCGAGGATGGCGCCCGCGGTGCCCGCCTGACCCGGGAAGGGCTCGATGGCGCAGGAGGTGGCGGTCGGATAGAGGATGCCGCTGCCGATGAAGTAGACGGCGGCGCCGCCTACCAGGGAGGCCGCGCTCACCATCCCGAGCAATCCGGGCACCAGGATGATGAGGGAGCCCAGCGCCAGGAAGGCGATGCCAAGGCGCATCAGCTTGCCCTGGCTCAGGCGGTAGCTCAGGCGGGCGGAGAGCCAGGCGCCGAACAGATAACCCGGCAGCGGCAGCACGAACAGCACGCTGACGGTGCGGGCACTCAGTTTCAGCACGTCCCCCAGCAGCACGCCGGCCGCCGCCTCGAATACCGCGAGCCCCGCGAAGGTGGCCATCAGGCAGAGCAGGTTGCCCTGGAAGCGCGGGTTGCCGAGCACATGGCGATAGGCCGCGCCGACCCGCAGCGGCTGCTGCCTGGCCGCCTCCGGTAGGGTCTCGCCAAACCAGGCCAGCAGCGCAAGCGTGGTCAGGGTGCCAAAACCGAACAGGAACCAGTAGCCGGCACGCCAGTTGAACAGCTCGGTGAGCCAGCCGCCCAGCACAGGCGCCAGCAGGGGGGAGAAGATGACCCCCATGCTCACCAGGCTGTTGGCCCGGTTGAGCTCGGCGCCGCTGTAGCGATCCCGCATCACGGTCCGGCTCATGGCCCCCCCGGCGCCGGTGCCCAGCCCCTGGATGAAGCTGCCCGCCAGCAGGGCCGCGAAGTGCGGTATGAGCTGGATGACCAGGGTGCCGGCCAGGAACACCATCATGCCGATGAGCAGCACGGGGCGACGACCGATGCGATCCGACAGGGGACCGTAGACGAACTGGGAGAGGCCGTAAGGGATGAGGTAGCAGGCCATCACCGCCTGCAACTGACCGGAGGCCACATGAAAGTCCCCCGCCATCATGGGAATGGAGGGCACATAGAGGGTCTGGGTCATCTGACCCACGGCGACCATCAGAATGGTCAGGAAAAACAGGGGATAGAAACTGTGCCGATACATATGTCGTCCGAAAAAATCAAAAAGCCACCGCCCTCCGGGCAGAGATCTGCAGGAGGATCCAGACAAGGGTCGTTGAAGGATTGAAACAAGGCGGAGGACCCGCACCAGCCGGGAGCAGGACGCTCTTTGGCTTGCGATAATCTTAGTGATTCATGTCACAAAACACGAACGAATCTTTATAATCTGCTTCCCCAAGTTTTTCTAATGTGACGTGCCTGAGTCCCCGTTAGCCGGTAGTTCACAGGGTCGTAATCGGTATCGCGACGGCGCAAGGCGGGCACTGGGGAAAGAGATGCAAGGAAGGAGGGATAACAGGAGGGCAGAAAAAGAGATGGCCCATCGCAGGCCATCTTCTTGCATCAGCGGGTCACCATCTGCTGTGCCCGCTTGACCTGATCCTCGGGGCTCTCATTGCGCTGCGGTATGGTGATGCCCTTCTGGCAGGCGGGTCTGGCCTCCATGCGTGCCATCCAGGCCTGCAGATGCACCAACCCCTCGATGGAGATGCCGCTCCAGTCGTAGATGCGCACCCAGGGCCAGGTGGCGATGTCGGCGATGCTGTACTCGTCGGCCAGATACTCATGGTGTGCCAGATGACCGTCGAGCACCTCGAACAGGCGTCGCCCCTCCTTCTGGTAACGCTCGATGGCGGCCGGGATCTTCTCGGGGAAATAGCGATAGAAGACGTTGGCCTGCCCCATCATGGGACCGACGCCCCCCATCTGGAACATCAGCCACTGGATGGCCTGGGAGCGGCGCTTGGGATCCTGCGGCAGCAGCTTGCCGGTTTTTTCCGCCAGATAGATCAGGATGGCGCCGGATTCGAACACGGCGAAGTCACCGTTGTCCCGATCGACGATGGCCGGGATGCGACCATTGGGGTTGATGGCCAGAAACTCGGGTTTCTTCTGCTCCATGGTCGAGAAATCAAGGGGAATGACCTTGTAGGGCAGTCCCAGCTCCTCGAGGGCGATCGACACCTTGAACCCGTTGGGCGTGGCAGCAGTGTACAACTCTATCATCTTGGACTCCTTGGATGTTCAGAGGTAAGGATCAGGCCTGGGCGCTGGGACGGGTGCTCACCCGCTCATGCCAGGCCTGCAAATTGGGTTGTTCGGGGGTGGTGCGCAGGCCGACGACCTTGCCAAAGTCGAGAGTGCACAGGGCCAGGATGTCGGCAATGGTGAAGCGATCCCCGGCAACATAGGACACCTCGGCAAGACGGGCATCGAGCTTGTCAAACCAGGCCAGCGCCTGTTGCTTGCACTCTTCACCCCACTCGGGGAAGAGGGTCTCCCTGTCCTTGTAAAAACCGGTGATGTGGCGAAACGCCATGCCGGTCGGCAGCCAGAGGTTGAACTCGATGAAGCGGCTCCACATCTCTATGGTGGCGCGCTCGAGCGCCGTGCGACCAAACAGGTTGGGTTCTGGGTTGAGCTCTTCAAAATAGCGGCAGATGGCCAGGCTTTCACTGAGACAGCTACCGTCATCGAGTTCCAGCACCGGAATGCGTCCCGCCGGATTCTTGGCCAGGAAGGCGGGCGCCAGGTTTTCCCCCGCCCCCAGATCGACCTGATGATAGGCCATCTCTATGCCCTTCTCCGCCAGAAATATCCTGACCCGGCGGGCATTGGGGGCCCGCTTCAATTCATAGACCTTCATCTCACCCCCTGTGGCGGGACAGATCGGAGCCATCTCCCAGCAGGCGAGCATGGGCCATGGCGCACGGCGCAATATCGGTCTGTTATGACAAATATTGCGCCGTTTGAACAGTCCACATTGAGGGGGAAACGACTAGCTGCACATCGCCATGGGCTGACGCTGACGCAGCAGGATGAGACGGGAAAGCAGCGGGAAATAGGACTCGAGCTTGCTCTGCAGCACTAGGCTGCAGGCGGGATCCGCCAGCTCCGCCTCATCCAGCACTATGCCATTGGAAACGAAGTAGAAGTGGGGATCCCTGACATCCGGCCCCCGGGGGGGATGGTCATATTGTCGATGCACCAGGAGGGGCAGCACCGGCAATCCCAGCGCCTCGCCGCTGGTGCTCCAGGCGGGAGCCGGCCATGCACCGCCATCTTCTTCCAGCAGCAAGATGGCTGCTTCCTCCTTCGATGGTTGCCACTGCCCCGGCTGTGACACCCGGATCTCGCTGAAGTAATCCCCAAATCCGCTGGCGCTGCGCAAGGCGGCCAGCACACTCAATGTCGTCGCTGCCGACGGTTTTTGACTGACTAATGACAGATTCATGGCTCATATCCCTATGCTCACCACAGCCTGTTCTCCGGCTGTCGCGATAAGACTAGACGAAGATGAGCCTTTATTGGAGCCGTCAGATCTGTCAGTCCCGAACGTGATCGCGCCCGGGCATAACGGTTGCTATTCCCGGATATCTTGGTAAGATATCGCGTCCTTTTATCCCCCCGTTCTTTAACATCCAGTGGTGAACCTATGCATCCGATGCTGAATATCGCCGTGCGCGCTGCGCGCAACGCCGGTCAAGTAGTAGTAAAAGCCTTCTCTCAACCCGAGAACATCGAGGTTATCCAGAAAGGCAGCAATGACTTCGTGACCAACGTTGACCGTGACGCCGAAGCGGCCATCATTCATACCATCAAGAAATCTTACCCGGAACACAGCATCGTGGCTGAAGAGTCCGGCGAGATCGCCGGTACCAATCCGGATTACCAATGGATCATCGACCCACTGGATGGCACGACCAACCTGGTCAAGGGCATTCCGCACTTTGCCGTCTCCATCGCCCTGCGCGTGAAGGGCAAGACCGAGCAGGCCGTCGTCTACGATCCCATCCGTGACGAGCTGTTCACGGCCACCCGTGGCAACGGCGCCCAGCTGAACGGCTACCGCATCCGGGTCGGCAAGGCCAAGGATCTGTCCGGCACCATCCTGGCGACCGGCTTCCCGTTCAAGCAGAAACACCACATCGAGTCTTATCTGAAGATGTTCCAGAGCATGTTCATCGAGTGTGCCGACATCCGCCGCGCCGGCTCGGCCGCGCTGGATCTGGCCTATGTGGCCGCCGGCCGCGTCGACGGCTTCTGGGAGATCGGCCTCAAGCCCTGGGACACCGCAGCCGGTGAGCTGCTGGCCAAGGAAGCCGGCGCCATCGTCACCGACTTCGTCGGCGGTCACAACTACGAGAACTCCGGCAACATAGTGGTGGCCAACCCCCGTGTGTTGAAAGAGATGCTCGGCAAGATCCGCGAAGAGCTGCCGGAATCCCTGGCCAAGTAAGCTCGCGTTTCGCTCAAGAAAAATGCCAGTCGGCCCGGCCGACTGGCATTTTTTTATGGCTGCGTGAAGTGGATGATTCGCCAGCCCGGGTACGCGACGCGCTCAGATGGTGCCGTTACGGCCCATGTTGATCACCACCCGCCGGTTCTTGGCACGGCCTGCCTCCGTCTCGTTGGAAGCCACGTGCTGCTTCTCGCCGTGCCCCTCCACCGAGACCTTGCCCTCCTCGATGCCGAGATCCACAAACACCTGCTTGATGGCATCGGCTCGTTTCTCGGACAGCTTCTGGTTCGGCCAGCGACCGCCATAGCTGTCGCTGTAGGCGTCGATCACCACCACGTCTATGCTCTTGTCCGCCTTCACGTACTCGCCGATCATCGCCAGCCGTCGCTTGGACGCCGGCGACAACTGGTCGCTGTTTTTGTCATAGGAGAGCACGCTGAAGGCGATGTCGTTGAAGCTGTAGGGCAGCAAACCGCTCAGGCAGTCCATGAAGGCCTGGTATTTGACCCTGAAGTTGACCGACGAGAGAGAGACCCTTACCGGCCTGTCCTGGCGGTACCAGTCGCGATACTGGAAGGTCGGCATGCGCCCGCCTTCCAGCTCGTCCAGCATGGTCCAGGCGGTCTGGCCCGCGACCAGGCCGTCGAACTGCTGGTAGAACTGCAGCTGGCTTATCTGCCTGCCGGAGACCCCGGGACGCCAGCTGGGCGGCATGATCCCGAGGCTCACCGTCTGGGTACGCGCCTGGGGCCGCTGCCCCTTCAGCTCGAAGTCCAGATTGATCTTGCGCCCTGCCCGGCTGACGAAGGCCCCCGTCCCCCAGCGGGGAATGGGATGCTCCAGCCGGCACTCCACCTGTGTGTCCGAGGTCAGGCGCCAGACGGACTGATCCAGGCCGGCGCCGAATTCGGTCACTCCCGCCTGCAATGGCATACTCACGGATATGCTGATCAACCCCAACATCCAAGCATTCAACGGCTTGCCCTCCACACTATCTCGAATTACCTATCGGCCGTGGCGGGGCAAGCTTTAGGGCAAAACGCTCAGTCGGTGGGAGAACGCGCCATCAGTTTGAAGCTGGCGAGACGCTCCGCGAGCTCCCTGGCCAGGGTGTCCAGCTCGGCGCTGTGCTGCTGCAGGGTTTCCGAATGCTGGCGATGGGCCTCATAGACCTCGCGGATGGTCATCACGTTGTGCTGGATATCGTCGGTCACGTAGCGCTGCTCCTCGGTGGCGGTGGCCACCTGGGCTGTCATGTCGCTCACCTTGCGCACCTCGTCGACGATGACATTCAGCTCGCTCCCCGCCCGCCTGGCCTCTGTCACGCTCAGACCGGCCTGCTCTGTGCCCATGTGCATGGCGGTCACCGCCTGATTGGCCCCCTGGCGCAGACGGCCCAACATCTGCGCAATGTCGTCCGCGGCCTGCTGGGTGCGGGAGGCGAGCGCCCTCACCTCTTCGGCCACCACCGCAAAGCCACGGCCGGACTCCCCGGCGCGGGCCGCCTCGATGGCGGCATTGAGGGCCAAGAGGTTGGTCCTGTCCGAGATCTGCTTGATGAGGTTCAGGGCCTCTCCCACCGCCTCGGTGTCCTGATGCAGGCTGTCCACCAGGTGCCGGGTGTCGACCAGGGTGCCCGCCACCTGCTGGATGGCGTTGATGGTATGATCCACCTCCCTGTCCCCCTGCCGGGCCCGGCCGATGGCCTGCTGAGTCGCCTGGGAGGTCTGGGTGGCGTTGCGGGCTATCTCGGCCACCGTCGAGGCCATCTCGGTGGCGGCGGTCGCCACCAGGTCCACCTGGCCAAATCCCCTGACCACGCCGGCGTTCACCTCGGCGATGACCCCTGCCGAGACGGCGGCGCTGCGCCTCAGCACGTCGCAGGAGTGGCGCACCGCCAGCAGCAGGCTCTCCAGGTGGGCGAGGAAGCGGTTCAGATCCCGCGCCAGCGCCCCCAGCTCATCCCCCGAGCGCCAGTCGACCCGCACGGTCAGGTCGTTCTCCTGCACCAGCCGCTTGAAGGTCTGGTGCAGGGTCATGAAGCCCAGATGCAGATCCCGCACCACCCGCCAGCAGACGAAGGTGGTCAGGACGATGCACAGCAGCACGCCAAACGCCCCCCACCAGAGCGCGCGGGCGCTGTCTGCCCGCATCTGCTCGACCCGCTCGAAGAGCTGCAGATAGAGGCGATCCTCGATCTCCTTGAGCAGGCCTATCTTGTCGGTGCTCAGGGCAAACCAGGCCTCCGCATCCACCCCGAACCCGCCGCTGGCCGCCTTGTCCAGGGCCAGCGTCTCCATGGCCGCCACCTTGGCCACCACCGGGGAGGCCAGGCTCTCCCTCAACAGCTGGCGCTGGGCGGGACTCGCCACCGCCTGGAAACGCTCGAGATAGGTGTTCTGGGCCGCCAGCAGGGAGATGAACTGCTGCAACAGCGCCGGGGTGAAGCTGCCTCGCCCGAACACATTGCTCAGGGTCGCCCGCTCCAGCCCCATGCGCTCCTTGCTCTGCAGGAAGGCGGCGTAGGCGGTGGTCTGCAGCGCTATGGTGGCGTCCCGGCTGTCGACGCTGATCCCGTCCACCACCGCCAGCAGCTCCGTCACGAGGCGGGTGTAGAAGCCGACCGGCTCCGCCACCTCGACCCCGAGATCACTGACCCGCTCACGCATGGCGGTGAGCCCCGCCAGAGCCTGCTGCACCTCGGTCAGGGCCAGCAGGGCCGGCTCCTGGCGAAAACGCTGCAACAGGGTGTCCACCACCTTGCGCTGGGCGGGCAGCGCATCGCGGAACTTGTTGCCGCCGGACCCCAGGAAGCCGGCCGACATGCCACGCTCCTTTTGCAGTTCGTGGGCGAGCTGCGCCGCCTCCTTCACCACCTCCAGCGCGGCCCTGGCCTCGCTCATCTCCTGCTCGACCCGGTAGCGCTCATAGACATAGCGACCGGAAAAAAACAGCAGGGCCAGCAGTGGCAGACAGACTACCAGCAGCATCTTGTGCGCCAATCCCAGCTTCATCATCGCCTCTCCCTCCATGGTTGAAGTCGCCAATTATAAGCTCAAGCGCTTCAAAGAGAACCAGATGCCGGCCCCATGACGGCGGATAAGGGACAAGGGCCCGCTTTTTTGCCATAATGCCGCCTCCTTTCATGCCGACCGAGATACCATGACCGACGCCGTTCACACCCTCAAGGGCCGCTTTCGTGGCTTTTACCCCGTCGTCATCGATGTTGAAACCGCCGGATTCAATGCCAAGACCGATGCCCTGCTGGAGATAGCCGCCCACACCCTCAAGATGGATGAACAGGGCTGGCTAGTGCCCGATCAGATCTTCCATTTTCATGTCCAGCCCTTTGAGGGGGCCAACCTGGAGAAGGCGGCGCTGGAGTTCACCGGCATCGATCCCTTCAACCCCCTGCGCGGCGCCGTGGACGAGAAGGAGGCGCTCACCGAGATCTTCAAGGGGGTGCGCAAGGGCATGAAGGAGAGCGACTGCGGTCGCGCCATCATCGTCGCCCACAATGCCACCTTCGATCACGGCTTCGTGATGGCCGCCGCCGAGCGGGCCGGCCTCAAGCGCAATCCGTTCCACCCCTTCGCCACCTTCGACACCGCCGCGCTCTCGGGCCTGGCCCTGGGGCAGACGGTGCTGGCCAAGGCGTGCCAGAGTGCGAACATCCCCTTTGACAACAAAGAGGCCCACTCCGCCCTCTACGACACCGAGCGCACCACCGAGCTGTTCTGCCATATCGTCAACCGCTGGAAGAGTCTGGGGGGCTGGCCCCTGGCCACCTCGGATGACAGCAGCGACGACGCCGGGGTCTGAGAGTCCCGACCTGCCCAGACAGGCTGCCGGACGGCAGCCTGTCTGCGTTACAGGGGTCCGATAGGGGGTGAACAGGTTGGACCAGGAGAGGCGGCGAAGCCCAGGCACCGGGTTGCCAGCAACCTTGTGCCACAAGATGCTGCCGATGGCCGGGATCCGCCGATTTTTTTCTCGACATTTGCCCGGTTTTTCGCAAACTAGCTGCCTTTCACTCGACAGACAGCAATACAATCCATAAGGAAATCAAATGAATCCTGTTGTTATCGCGGTGGCGCTGATGCTGGTGCTCAGCCTGCTGCGGATCAATGTGGTGGTCTCCCTCGCCATCGGCGCCATCGCAGGTGGCCTGCTCGGCGGCCTCTCCCTCGAGAAGACCCTCAGCACCTTCACCGGCGGCCTGGGTGGCGGCGCCGAGATCGCCCTCTCCTACGCCATGCTGGGGGCTTTCGCGGTGGCCATCTCCCGCTCCGGCATCACCGATCTGCTGGCCCGCAAGGTCATCAGCCAGCTCGGCAAGGATGCCAGCAGCTCCCGCATTCTCTGGGTCAAGAGCCTGCTGATCACCTCCCTGCTCGCGGTCTCCAT
The DNA here is from genome assembly GCF_040908055.1 of Aeromonas sp. R7-4. NCBI lineage: Bacteria > Pseudomonadati > Pseudomonadota > Gammaproteobacteria > Aeromonadales > Aeromonadaceae > Aeromonas > Aeromonas sp. R7-4. The sequence continues at coordinate 82,984 of NZ_JBFODA010000022.1, read as the reverse complement.
CTCCTCCCAGAACCTGATCCCGGTGCACATCGCCTTCATTCCCATCCTGATCCCGCCGCTTCTGCACGTCATGGCCCAGATGCAGATCGATCGTCGCCAGGTGGCCTGCGTCATCACCTTCGGCCTCACCGCCACCTACATGCTGCTGCCGGTGGGCTTTGGCGGCATCTTCCTCAACAACATCCTGGCCAAGAACCTCGTCGACAACGGCGTGCCGGTGGAATACAGCCAGATGCCGCTGGCCATGGCCATCCCGGTGCTCGGCATGTTCGTCGGCCTGCTCATCGCCGTCTTCTTCAGCTACCGCAAGCCGCGCCAGTACGATCTGGAGAAGATCCTGGCCGCCGAGCCCGAGACGGTGGAGCTCAACCTGAACCACATCTGGGTGGCCCTGCTGGCCATCGCCGTGGCGCTGGGGCTGCAGCTGATGACCAACAGCATCGTCCTCGGGGCGCTGGCGGGCTTCGTCATCTTCACCTGCGGCGGCGTCATCAAGTTCCGTGAGAGCCAGGACGCCTTCACCCAGGGGGTGCGCATGATGTCCCTCATCGGCTTCATCATGATCTCCGCCGCCGGCTTCGCCGCCGTGATGAAGGAGACCCACGGGGTGGAGAGCCTGGTGCAGTCCGTCTCCGGCATGATGGCGGGCCACAAGGGACTGGCCGCCTTCCTGATGCTGCTGGTGGGCCTGCTCATCACCATGGGGATCGGCTCCTCCTTCTCCACCGTGCCCATCATCGCCACCATCTACGTGCCCCTGTGCATCCACCTCGGCTTCTCGCCCATGGCAACCATCGCCCTGGTGGGAACCGCCGGTGCGCTCGGGGATGCGGGCTCCCCCGCCTCCGACTCGACCCTGGGCCCCACCTCGGGCCTCAATGCCGACGGCCAGCACGACCACATCTGGGACAGCGTGGTGCCCACCTTCATCCACTACAACATCCCGCTGGTGATCTTCGGCTGGGTTGCCGCCATGGTGCTCTAACCACCAGCACAGGATGCAAGGCTGAAAAAGGCGACCCCGGGGTCGCCTTTGTTGTCTCCGGCACCGCCATCAGCCGGCAGCTTGCAGAGGACGCCGCCCGGCCAGGGCACAGAGACAGGCCACCAGCGCCAGCCCCATGCCCACCGAGCCCACCCCCACCCAGTGCCCCTGCTGCCAGGCCAGCATGGCCAGAGTCGACCCCAGGGTGCCTCCCAGAAACATGCCGGTCATGAAGAGGGTGTTGACCCGCCCCCTCGCCTCGGCCCTGAGGCCATAGATCCGCTGCTGATGGGCGACCAGTGCGCTCTGTACCCCGAGATCCAGCAGGATGACTCCGCACGCCAACCCGGCCAGGGAGATCCAGGCCTCGAAACAGACCCAGGCCAGCGCCACCAGCACGGCTCCTCCCAGCACCACGGGCCTGGCCCCCAGGCTGTCTGCCAGCCGGCCCGCCAGCGGGGCGGCCACCACCCCCGCCACCCCGATGGCGCCGAACAGGCCGGCGACATCGGCCCCCAGCCCGTAGCCGGGCTCGGCGAGATAGAAGGCCAGCACTGTCCAGAAGGCGCTGAAGGAGGCAAACAACAGGGCCTGGATCAGGGTGGCACGGCGCAAGGCGGGCTCCTCCCGCCACAGGCCCATGAGCGAGCGCAGCAGACGGCCATACCCCAGGGTGGTGCGCGGCAACCCGAGCGGGATCGTCCTGGCCATCAGCAGGGCCCCCAGCAGGGCCAGGGGTACGGCGAGCCAGAACATGGCACGCCAGCTGCCGTAGGCGGTGACCAGCCCGGCGAGGGTGCGGCTGAGCAGGATCCCGGCGAGCAAACCGCTCATCACGCTGCCGACCACGGCACCACGCCGGGCCGGAGCCGCCAGGGTCGCCGCCACCGGCACTATCTGCTGGGCCGCCGTAGCACCGATGCCGAGCAGCACAGAGGCCAGCATCAGGCTGATGGCCCCGCTGGCCGTGGCGGCCAGCAGGGAGGCCAGGGCGATCAGCCCGAACTGCCCCACGATGAGCCAGCGGCGCTCGACCACATCGCCAAGCGGCACCAGGAGCAGCAGGCCTGCGGCATAGCCGAGCTGGGTCAGCATGGCGATCAGGGCGATGGCGGGCTGCCCGGGAAAGTCGTTGGCCATCACCGCCAGCATGGGCTGGTTGTAATAGATGTTGGCGACCGCCAGGCCGCACGACAGGGCCATGGCGAAGAGCAGGGAGGGGCTGGGTTGCGATGTGCTCACGTTGTCATCCTCTTGGCTGAATGGATCCCGCGCTGAGGCGGGCCGGATGCACACAGCCTACCCGGGGACGCGGGTCGCCAGTAGGCGGCCTCACGCCATAACAGCTATTCCGCCTGCGCATGCCCCAGGCCACAGTGGCCTGCCATGAAGCTCAGGAAGGCGCCCGCCTTGGCGCTGAGCTCGCGGCCAGCCGGCAGCAGAGCCCAGAGATCCAGCGTGGGCAGTTGCCACGCAGGCAGCACCGCCACCACCTCCCCGCTGGCGAGCTCGGGGGCGAACATCCACTCCGATGCGATGCCAAGCCCCAGCCCTGCCAGCACGGCGGCACGCATGCCCTCGGCCGCCGAGACCGTCAGCCGGCCACGCCCCGACACCTTCACCTCCTCCTCCCCCCGATGAAACCGCCACTGCTGCCCCATCCCGGGTTTCGGGCTGTAGATCACCAGCTCATGGTCTTGCAGATCCCCGGGAGAGGCCGGCGCCCCCCTGGTCGCCAGATAGGCCGGGGTGGCCAGCACCCGCATCCCGCACTGGGAGAGGCGGCGGGCCACCAGCGCCGAGTCCGCCTGTGCCCCCAGCCGCAAGGCGACGTCGATGCCGGCCGGGATGAGATCGATGTTGCCGTCATCCAGCAGGATCTCGAGCTCCAGTCCGGGATGGTCCGCCAGAAAGCCGGCAAGACGGGGGATGATGTGCAGGCGGGCGAAGGTGACGGGGGCGCTCACCCGCAGGCGTCCGCTCAGCCCGGCCCGGCACTGCTGCACCATGGCCTCGGCCTCGTTGACCTGGAGCAGGATCTCCCTGGACTTCTGGTAATAGGCCTCCCCCGCCTCGGTGGGCATCAGGCCGCGGGTCGAACGCAGCAGCAGGCGGCTGCCGAGGTGCTCCTCCAGCTGGGCGATCAGCCTGGAGACAGTGGGCTGCCCCAGCCCCAGCCGGCGGGCCACCGCCGAGAAGGAGCCTGTCTCCACCGCCAGCACGAACACCTCCATCATCCCCAATCGATCCATGCATCCCCCTCAATCCACGGCTACGACGGCGTCACGCCGTCCGGCCAAGGTAACACCAGGCCCTGGCCGGCTCCACTCCTGCGTTGCGGCACCAGAGGCAACAGGACGCCGCCAAGGCGGCGAGGAGCGAGTCCGCCCTGCGCAGCGCGCATAAAAAAAGGCCGCTCATCATGAGCGACCTCTTGTCAGCAGGATCCGGACTCAGCTGTCGCGGCGCTTGCTGAACTTGCGATCCTTGTTGAAGCCACCTTCACGGCGCTCCCCACCCTTGTTGAAGGGACGGTCACCGCTGGGACGGCGATCCTTGTTGAAAGGACGCTCCTTGTTGAAGGGGCGGTCACCACGGGGCGGACGGGGGGCAGTGTTGCTGCCGGCCGGCACTTCGGTGTAGCGGGTGATCTGCAGCGGACGCTGGCAGACACGGGCCTTCTTGATCACCTCCAGCACCTCGGCGCTGATGCCCTTGGGCAGGTCGACGGTGGAGAAGTCGTCGGCGATGTCGATGTTGCCGATGAAGCGGCTCTCGATGTTCGCCTCGTTGGCGATGGCGCCGACGATCTGGCCCGGCTTGACGCCGTGATGGGCACCCACGTCCACGCGGTAACGCTCCATCTCCACGTCCGGGTTGTCCTTGAGCGGACGCGGCTCCAGGGATGGCATGCGACGGGCCGGGCGATCGCCGCGGTCACCGAAGTCACGGTTGCCGAAGTCACGACCACCGCGGTCGTTGAACTCACGGCGCTCGAAGCCACCGCGATCGTTGCCGGCGTTCAGCAGCGGATCCGGGATGGAGTCGTCCAGCAGCAGCGGCTGGTCGCCCTGCACCAGCTTGGCCAGCGCGGCAGCCAGCTCCAGCGGATCGGCGGAATCCTCTTCGATCAGCTCGTTCACCAGGTTGTGGTAGATCTCGAGCTCCTCGCCCATCATGGTCTCGCGGATGCGCTCCTTGAACTTGGCCAGACGGTGCTGGTTGATGTCCTCGGTGCTCGGCATCTTCATCGGCTCGATGGCCTGGCGGGTAGCGTGCTCGATGGCGCGCAGCATGCGGCGCTCGCGAGGAGCCACGAACAGGATGGCCTCGCCCTTGCGACCGGCACGACCGGTACGGCCGATACGGTGCACGTAGGATTCGGTGTCGTAGGGGATGTCGTAGTTCACCACGTGGGTGATGCGCTCGACGTCCAGACCACGGGCGACCACGTCGGTGGCGATCAGGATGTCCAGCTGGCCCTGACGCAGCTTGTCGACGGTGCGCTCACGCAGCTTCTGCGGGATGTCGCCGTGCAGCGCCTCACAGGCGTGACCGCGGGCGGCCAACTTGCCGGCCAGCTCCTCGGCGGCGTTCTTGGTACGCACGAACACCAGCAGGGCTTCGTAGGATTCCACTTCCAGCAGACGGGTCATGGCGTCCAGCTTGTGCAGACCGGTCACCTGCCAGTAACGCTGGCGAATGGTGGTGGCGGTAGCAGTCTTGGAGGCGATCTTGATCTCTTTGGGCTGCTTCAGGTGCTTCTGGGCCACGCGACGGATCTGCTCCGGCATGGTGGCGGAGAAGAGCGCGACCTGACGACCGGCCGGGCACTGTTCCATGATCCAGTCCACGTCGTCGATGAAGCCCATGCGCAGCATTTCGTCCGCTTCGTCCAGCACCAGGGCCTTCAGGCCGGAGAGGTCCAGGTTCTTGCGACGGATCAGGTCCATCACGCGGCCCGGGGTACCGACGACCACCTGGGCACCGCGGCGCAGGGCGCGGGTCTGGGTTTCATAGGAGGCGCCGCCGTAGATGGGCAGCACGTGGAAATCGGGCATGTGGTGGGCATAGCGTTGGCACGCTTCAGCCACCTGCAGGGCCAGTTCGCGGGTCGGCGCCAGCACCAGGATCTGGGTGTTGCGGTTACCAGCTTCCAGACGAGACAACAGAGGCAAGGCAAAGGCAGCGGTCTTCCCTGTACCGGTTTGCGCCTGCCCCAGCAGATCGTGTCCCGCCATCAGGTGGGGAATTGCTGCGGCCTGGATGGGGGACGGGCGCTCATAGCCCACGTCCTGCAGCGCTTTCAATACGGGCGCGGCCAGTCCAAGCTCACTAAAAAGGGGCAGTTGTTCGGTATCAGACATAGATTCTTCCAGATTAAGGCAGGCGGCTAACACCGCGGAATAGCAAAAAGGCGGCGATTATAGCGCCACTTTGTTCTGCTGTCTTGAAAAATGTGATAGGCCTCTCAAGACGTTGGCAATTATAGAGGGATCTCGCGACTATGGCTTGCTTATTTTGCACTCATGGTGCGTTATTGCCGATCACTCATCACTCGAGTCCTTGCCCCGCTTGTGTTTGAGCACCGCCATGGTCAATCGGCTGGTGCACAATAAACGCCCACGTTCATCGCGGATTTCAATCTGCCACACCTGGGTGGTCGCCCCCAGATGCAGCGGCGCACAGCGCCCCGTCACCACCCCTTCCCGCTTGGCCCTCAGGTGGTTGGCATTGACCTCCAACCCCACGCAGTAGCTCTCCTCCCCCACCGCCATGTTGGCGGCCAGAGACCCGAGCGTCTCCGCCAGCACCACGGACGCCCCGCCGTGCAGCATGCCGAGCGGCTGATGGGTACGGTGATCCACCGGCATGGTGGCCTCCAGCCAGTCGGGACCAAAGGCGGTGTAGCGGATGTCGAGGTGGGCCATCAGGGTGTGGCGGGAGCTGGCGTTGAGCCCCTCCAGGCTCATGGGCTTGCGCCAGATGGGGGCGTTCTCTTGACTCATGGCGAGCGGACTCCTTGCGTGATCAATGGGTTATCGTCGAGCTGTGTCGGCGAACGTGCAGTGTCGGCGAAAAAGGACGGAAAAAAAAGATGCCCCGCGTGGGGCATCCTGTATCCGAACTGGAGATCACCAGGGATAGGTCACCCCTGGCCACTCGGCCCAGGGCAGTTCCCGTCCCGGCAGGCGGGGCTCGGGCCAGCGCCACACCTTGCCGAGCCAGGCGCGCAGCTCGGCCTCAAGCTCGGCATCGGTGAGCGGCGCCTCGGCCACCTTCCAGAAAAAGAGCTCCACCTGCACCTCCGGCAGCACCGAGGGATAGAGGTAGACGCCGCCCCAGAACTCGGGCTCCCGATCCGGGCTCCAGAGGCCGTAGGCAAAGGAGCGCTTGGCGAGAAACTCCGAGCGCTGCCACTCCAGATCGGCCTCATGCTGGCTCAGGCCGAAGTGGTCGGAGGGCCAGACGTCGTCCGGGCGAAACAGCTGATGGAGCTGCTCGCGCTCGCGCAGCATGGCTACGAACTCCACCACCGCCTGATCCGGGCTGACCGGCAGCAACAGAAAATGCGGGTGCCGATGGGCCTTTGGCACCCGAAATCCCTTGGGGAGGCTGAGCATCAGAGCAGTTCCAGCAGGGCCTGCAATGGGTGCTTGAGCTTCTCCCCCTCCATCCGCTTGACCTGGCTACGGCACGAATAACCGGTGGCCAGGCAACGCTCCTTCGGCAGGCGGGCCAGGGGATCGGCCCAGCTGAGGCCATAGATGCCCTTGGAGTTCTCCACCTGTTTGGCATCGTGACCATAGGTGCCCGCCATGCCGCAGCAACCCACCGAGACCGGCTGCAGCCGGGCACCGAAGCGGCCAAACAGGGCGCCCCAGTCGCCGTGGGTGGAGGGTTTCGCCGTCTTCTCGGTGCAGTGGGCAAACAGATACCAGGGCTCGGCAGCGGCATGCTCCTCCCGTACCGGCAGCACCTCTGCCGGCAGGGAGAGCAACCACTCCTGGGGCAGCAGCACCTGGAAGTCGCCGCGGGCCGGGCCCAGCGCCTTCACGTACTCGTCCCGATAGCAGAGCACCAGGGAGGGGTCGACCCCCACCATGGGGATGCCGAGCGCCGCCACCTTGTTGAGGAACTGGGCGCTGCTGGCCGCGGTGCGGGCAAAGGCGCGCAGGAAGCCCTTCACGTGCTGGGGCTTGCCATTGGGCTTGAACGGCAGCAGATAGGGTTGCAGCCCGAGCTTGCTGGCGAGCTTCACCAGGTCACGCACCACGGGGGCGTCGTAATAGCTGGTGAAGGGATCCTGCACGATGAGCACCACTTTTTTACGCTGCTCGGGGCTCATGGCCTCCAGGCCCGGCAGGTCGAAGTAGCGGGCCTTGTGATCGCGCAGCTCCTCGGCCAGGGTCGGTACCGAGAGCAGCGGCACGTCCACCATGCCGATGCTCTTCTCGCTCGCCTTCTGGGCCCACTCTTTCTCGAGGAAGAAGTTGACCAGCTTGGGGGCCTTGGCGAGCAGGGGGGTATAGCTCTCGACGGTGCCGACGAAGTAATCCTTGGGCCCGCGCAGGTAGCGGCTGTGATAGAGCTGCATGAAACGGGCGCGGAAGGTGGGCACGTCCACCTTGATGGGGCACTGGCTGGTGCACGCCTTGCACGCGAGGCACCCCTCCATCGCCTCCATCACCTCGTGGGAGAAGTCATACTGACCGCGGGCGCGGGCCAGGGTGTTGCGGAACTTGTCGACGATCTGCTTGACGCGCAGGCCGCCGCTTTGCAGCGCCACCTCCTCGGCCAGGGGATCGAAGCCCTGCTCCGCGAGCTGGCGCAGCCATTCGCGCATCAGCCCTGCCCGCCCCTTGGGGGAGTGACGCCTGTCCTTGCTTATTTTGACCGAGGGGCACATGGGGGAGTCGGTCTCGAAGGTGAAGCACAGACCGTTGCCGTTGCAATCGAGGGCCCGAGTGTAGCTGGTGCGCACCGCCAGCGGGATCTGGCGATCGAACTTGCCGCGCTTGGGCCCGTCCACCGAGACAAGCGAAGCGCCGCTGCCATAGGGCATGCAGATCTTGCCGGGGTTGACGCGGTTCTGGGGATCAAAGGCGCCTTTGACCCGTTGCAGCTCCTCCCAGAGTTCGCCGAAGAAGGCGGGGCTGTATTCGGAGCGGAACCCCTTGCCGTGCTCCCCCCACATCAGGCCACCGTATTTGGCGGTGAGGGCCACCACCTGATCCGAGATGCGCCGCAGCAACACCTCCTGCTCGGGGTCGCACAGGTCCAGCGCCGGGCGCACGTGCAAGACCCCCGCATCCACGTGGCCGAACATGCCGTAGTCGAGGCCATGGGCGTCCAGCAGGGCGCGAAACTCCATGATGAAGTCCGCCAGAGACTCCGGCGGCACCGCGGTGTCTTCGGTGAAGGCCACCGGCTTCTTGCGCCCCTCGGCGTTGCCGAGCAGCCCCACCGACTTCTTGCGCATGGCGTAGATGGTCTCGATGCTCGGCAGGTGGTCGCACACCTGATAGCCGATGATCCCCGCCTCCCCCCTGGCCAGCAGGGCGTCGATGCGCCGGCACAGCTCGTCCACCTTGGCCTTGTGTTCGGCCTCGTCGGTATCCGCAAACTCGACGATGTTGAGCCCCTGCAGATCCTTGCCGGGCACATCCTGGATCAGATTTTTGACCGAATGCCAGATGATGTCGGCGCGGGCCAGCCCCAGCACCCGGGAATCCACCGTCTCCACCGACAGGGCGTGAGCCTCTACCATAAAGGGGGCATTGCGCAGGGCGGAGGGGAAGCTGTCGTACTTGACGTTGACCAGGGTCCGGTAGCGCGGGATGGGGGTGATGTTAAGCCTGGCTTCGGTGATAAAGCCGAGGGACCCTTCCGAACCGCATAGCACCCGGCTCACGTCCAGGGTGTCGCTCTCGGGGATATAGAGATGCTTGAGATCGTAACCGGTCAGAAAGCGGTTCAGCTTGGGGAAGGTGGCCTCGATGTCGGCGCGGCGCTCCTTGCCGATACGATAGAGGGTGCGATAGATCTCCCCCTCGCGGCTCTCCAGGGCCAGCTTGTCCGCCAGACGCGTGCCGCTGACCGGCTCGGTGGCCATGATGTCGCCGTTCTCCAGCACGGCTTTGAGGCCGAGCACGTGATCCGAGGTCTTGCCGTACACCAGCGACCCCTGCCCCGAGGCGTCGGTGTTGACCATGCCCCCCAGGGTGGCGCGGTTCGAGGTGGAGAGATCCGGCGAGAAGAAGTAGCCGTGGGGTTTCAGATAGGCGTTGAGCTGATCCTTGACCACCCCGGCCTGGGCCCGTACCCAACCCTGCTCCAGATTAATTTCCAGGATCTGGTTCATATGGCGCGAGAGATCGACGATAATGCCGCCGCCCAAGGACTGACCATTGGTGCCGGTACCGCCGCCGCGAGGGAAGAAACTCAAGGCCGCGTACTCGGGCCCCTGGGCCAGCTTGAGCATCACCGCTATGTCATCCGCGCTGCGCGGATAGAGCACCGCCTGAGGTACTACCTGATAGACGCTGTTATCCGTCGCCATCGCCAACCGGCTTGCATAAGACTTTTCGATATCACCACGAAATGCTGAGCGCGCCAGCAACTCAAGAAACTGCAGGGTTGTAGGTGACAAACTGTCCTGGTAATCGAGTCTCGGGATCATGAATCCTTGTTCCCTTCCTTTGCTTGATGCCGGAACTCCGGCGACAACGACCGTTCGGGCCAGCCTCTTCGCGGGCCCCCGAACCAGTCCGCTCACATGTGAGCGGGCAGTATATCAGCTAGAAAACCGCTTGCGCGCGCAATCTTCACCATTTGAAAGGAGGACTCTTATGGCTAATCACAGCCATGTTATCAGTACGCTGATCCGCACCGAAAAACAGGCGCTGACCCTGTCGCTGTTTGGTTGCATCACCTTTGCCATTTTCGGCATCGGCTATGGCCTCTTCGTCGGCTCCAACGCCATCATGCTCGACGGCATCTTCACCCTGTTCAGCATGGGCATGACGGGCCTCGGACTCATCACCGCCTACCTGGTCACCCGCCCCTCAGACGCCCGCTTCCAGTACGGCTACGCCCACTTCGAACCCATCGCCAACGTCATCAACGGCGCCATCATTCTGCTGCTCTGTCTGGCGGCACTCTACAACGGCCTCACCACCCTGCTGGCGGGCGGACGGGAAATAGACCTCGGCCACGCCCTCATCTATGCCGTCGTCTCCACCTTCTTTTGCGGCATCCTCTATCTCATCGAGGCCGACGTGGCCGAGCGGGTCGACTCCGAGCTGGTGCGGGTGGACTCCAAGGAGTGGCTGGTGGACACCCTGCTGAGCGCCACCCTGCTCATCGGCTTCCTGGTCGCCATCGGGCTCGATACCCTGGGTTACGGCCACTACAACCGCTTCATAGACCCGGTGCTGGTCTCGCTGCTGGCCCTGTGTGCCACCCTCATTCCCATCAAGGTGCTGGGCCGCAACCTGCGGGAAGTGCTGAAGATTGCCCCCAAGGGGGATGTCTCCCGGCTGGTGGCCAGCGAAGTCGAGGCCCTGCGCCTGCGCCATGGGATCGAGTGCTACAGCCACCTGGCGAAAAGCGGCCGCCGCTTCGATCTCGAACTCAACATTCTGGTGGCCCCCGGCCAGGAGTGGCCCGTCGAACGCCAGGACGCCCTGCGCCAGGAGCTCTGGTCCCGCCTCGGCGACACCCTGGGGGATGCCTGGCTCTCGGTCTGCTTCACCCGCGAGAAACGCTGGCTGTAATGCCCCTGAGGGGGAGGTCATCCGCCGCCTCCCCCTGTCATCACATCTTCCTGGGTTCCCTCTTGCCAAAACGGTGCCAACCGCTATCATCAGGGCTCACTTTTGACCCGAGGTTTTATTGCCCATCATGGACAATCCCCGAAGTAGCCCTTCGTCTTTTCCCATCAAAGCCTATCTGTACCTGCTCAACCAACGCCTCTGAAGCGAACGCCCCTGTCACCACGGCGTCCTTGCCGTGACCGCGATTCACTGCATCTGTCTTCATTGAGGTTTATGATATGGAATTTCTGCTGGACCCCTCTATCTGGGTCGGTCTGCTTACCCTGATCATCCTGGAAATCGTTCTCGGGATAGACAACCTGGTCTTCATCGCCATCCTGGTGAAAAAGCTGCCCCCCGCCCAGCGGGACAGGGCGCGCATCATCGGCCTGTCGCTGGCCCTGCTGATGCGCCTGGGGCTGCTCAGCGTGATGTCTTGGCTGGTCACTCTCACGACCCCCATTCTGCACGTCTGGGATCACCCCTTCTCGGGGCGGGATCTCATCCTGATGGGGGGAGGCCTCTTCCTGCTGTTCAAGGCGACGTCAGAGCTGCACGAGCGGCTCGAGGCCAGGCCGGAGGAGCAGGGCGCGACTGGCGTCTATGCCGGGTTTGGGGTGGTGATCGCCCAGATCCTGGTGCTGGATGCTGTCTTCTCCCTGGACTCCATCATCACCGCCGTCGGCATGGTGGATCACCTCGGCGTCATGATGGCGGCCGTGACCATCGCCATGGTGGTGATGGTGCTCGCCTCCAAGCCCCTGACCCGCTTCGTCAACGCCCACCCCACGGTGGTGGTGCTCTGCCTGAGCTTCCTGCTGATGATCGGCTTCAGCCTGGTGGCGGAAGGCTTCGGCTTCCACATTCCGAAGGGCTACCTCTATGCGGCCATCGGCTTCTCGGTGCTCATCGAGTTCTTCAACCAGCTGGCCCAGCGCAGCGCCCTGCGCCATGAGGCCCGCCAGCCCCTGCGCGAGCGCACCACGGCCGCCATCTTCAAGCTGATGGGGGGCAACAAGCGCTCGGCACACCCGCAGGAGGACGAGGAAGAGGAGCAGGATGCGCCCCTGCCCCCCGGCTTCGGTGAGGAGGAGCGCTACATGGTGAGCGGCGTGCTCTCCCTGGCAGAGCGCTCCATCCGCACCATCATGACCCCCAGGGCCGAGATGGAGTGGGTCGACGTGAACGACGGCGCCGAGGAGATCCGCGCCCTGCTGCAGCGGGCCCCTCACAGCCTGTTCCCGGTCTGCGACGGGGAGCTGGACGAGATCATCGGGGTGGTGAAGGCCCGGGATCTGCTGTTTGCCCTGAACGAGGGGCAGTCCCTCGCCGAGCTGGCCAGGCAGAACGATCCCGTCATCGTGCCCCAGACCATCAACGTGATCCGGCTGCTGGCGGAGCTGCGCCAGGCGCGCGGCAGCCTCATCCTGGTGGCGGACGAGTTCGGCGTCATCCAGGGGCTGGTCACCACCCACGACCTGCTGGAGGCCATCGTGGGCGAGCTGCCGGACGAGGACGAGGCCCCGGACGTGGTCATCGACGGCGCCGGCTGGCTCATCAACGGCAGCACCAACATCCATCAGGTCGAGCAGACCCTGAATTGCGACGGCCTGGTGAGCGAGAGCGACGAGTACGTGACCCTGGCGGGCATGCTGCTCTCCCACTTCGGCAGCCTGCCCGAGGTGGGCCAGCAGCTGCAGCTCGGCCGGTTTTGCTTCGAGGTCATGGGCGTGAGCGAGCGCCGCATCGAGCGGGTACGGGTCACGCCGCTCGCCCCCTGATCCCCGACGGCAATGACATGAAGAGAGGGCCGCCGGCCCTCTTTTTCATGGCGACACCCCGGGGAGTTCGACCCATTGCTGTGAAAACGGCAATTCTCTTCTGCAATACCCCCTCTTTTTCACAACGACCATCCCCTCTAGAGTCTCCTCCATTCCAAGATGAGGAGTTCACCATGAGCCACGACAACCTGTTCTGCCCCCTGCGCCTCGGCCAGCTGCACCTTGCCAACCGCATCGTCATGCCCCCCATGACCCGCTCCCGCGCCAGCCAGCCCGGCGACGTGGCGAACGCCATGATGGCCACCTATTACGCCCAGCGCGCCGGGGCCGGCCTCATCATCTCCGAGGGCACCCAGATCGATCCCATGGGCAAGGGCTATGCCTGGACCCCGGGGATCCACAGCGCTGAACAGATCGCGGGCTGGAAGGGGGTGACCGATGCCGTCCACGCCAAGGGGGGCACCATCTTCGCCCAGCTCTGGCACGTGGGCCGGGTCACCCATCCCGACAACATCGGCGGCGCCCAGCCCATCTCCGCCTCCGCCATCCAGGCGAAAGGAGTACGGGTGTTTGTCGACAACGGCAGCGATGCTCCGGGGTTTGTCGAGACGGTCACGCCCCGCGCCATGACCCAGGCCGATATCGACGCCGTGGTGGGCCAGTTCCGCCGGGCAGCCCGCAACGCCATGGAGGCCGGTTTCGACGGCATCGAGCTGCATGCCGCCAACGGCTACCTCATCAACCAGTTCCTCGACTCCGAGTCCAACGCCCGCACCGATGGCTACGGCGGCTCCCTGGAGAACCGGCTGCGCTTCCTGAAAGAGGTGACCGAGGCGGTCTGCCGCGAAATCGGGTCAGATCGGGTTGGCGTGCGCCTGGCCCCCCTCACCACCTTGAACGGCACCGTGGATGCGAATCCCCAGGAGACCTACCTGGCCGCCGCCCGCCTGCTGGGCCAGCTCGACGTGGTCTATCTGCACGTGGCCGAAGCGGACTGGGACGATGCGCCCCTGATGGCGGAGAGCTTCAAGCAGGGGCTGAGGGACGCCTTCCCCAACACCCTCATCTACGCGGGCAAGTACGACGGCAAGCGGGCTCGCGCCGCCCTCGCGGCGGGTTGGGCCGACATGATAGGCTTCGGTCGCCCCTTCGTGGCCAATCCGGATCTGCCGAACCGGCTGCGCCACGGCTACCCCCTCGCGCCCCACGATCCCGCCACCCTGTTTGGTGGCGGCGAGAAGGGGCTGACCGACTATCCCGCCTATGAGGCCGCGCAGGCCTGAGGCGGCCAGTTCGCAGAGACGACCGACAGCCCGGGCGGGCCCCACCAGCGGGGGCCCGCCTCGCTGTCTTGTGACTGCAACCATGGAGAATGGTGTTGTCGCGCTACCTTATTCAATCAGGGGATCCCCCCTCATCCAACAAGGAGTCACCATGAGCCATACCCAGGCCTGGTGCTGGCACGCCCCCGGCGAGCCGGGCCAGCTCACCCTCACCCGGCAAGCGCTCCCCGTCCCCGGGGCCAACGACGTCCTCATCGCCAATCGGGTCATCGCCCTCAACCCGGTGGACTGGAAACTCATCGAGCATGGCCACCCCCAGTGGCAGCCAGGCCATGTGCCAGGCGTCGACGGCATGGGCACCATAGTGGCGCTGGGCGCCAACGTCAGCCATCTGCGCCTCGGCACCCGGGTCGCCTATCACACCGACTTGCGCCACGGCGGCAGCTTCGCCCACCACGGCTGCGTGCCGGCCCGCGCCCTGCTGCCGGTGCCCGATGCCCTGAGCGACGAGGCCGCCGCCGCACTGCCCTGCCCCGGCCTCACCGCCTGGCAGGCGCTGGCCAAGCTGCCGCGCCTACACGGGGAGGCGCTGCTCATCACGGGGGCAGGCAGCAATGTGGGGCGTTTCGCGGTGCAGCTCGCGCTCAGGCAGGGGGCACGGGTCTTTGCCAGCGCCAGCCACCGTCACCATGGCTGGCTCAGGCAGCTGGGGGTGCAAGGGGTCGCCGACTATCGCGAGCACGACTGGCTGGCCCAGCTGCAGGCCGCCAACGGAGGGGAACCGTTCGAGGGGATCATCGATCTGGTCTCCAGCCAGCAGGCTGAAGCCTTGTTGCCGGCCCTGGGCTACTATGGCCACATGGTGACTGTGCTCGGGCGCATCGCCAGCAACCCGCAGCCCCCCTTTGCCCACTGCCACTCATTGCACGAGATTGCGCTCGGGGCCCAGCACGCCTTCGGCACCGACCGGCAGTGGAGCCGTCTGGTGGCGGCCGGGGTCGCCATGATGGCGCAGATGGCGAGCGGCGAGCTCGGTTTGCCGCCGCTGGTGATCGGCGACTTCGAGGCACTGCCCGCCCTGCTCGACCGTCTCAAGCGCGAGGGGCAAGGGGAGAAGTTTCTGGTGCGGGTGGCCTGATACCCGCTCGGCCCGCCGCCGAGGCTGACAAGAGAGAGGCCCGCCAGTCATGGCGGACCTCTTTGCCTCTCATCTTCATCGGCGCCTGGCTCAGTGCAGGCTCACCCCGTGCAACGCAGCATGCTGGCGAATGTCCCGGGTCAGGCGCACCTTGTCCGTCAGGCTCAGCCAGCTCGCCTCCACCGCATTGAGGCACAGGCGGCAGAGCTGCTCCCGGCTGGCGCCGAGCGCTTGCACCAGCGCCTGGAAGTTGGCCGTCAGGTAGCCACCGAAATAGGCGGGATCGTCGGAGTTGACGGTGACGCAGAGCCCCTGCTCCAGGAGGATCAGCACGTTGTGGTGCGCCATCTCGTCAAACACCTTGAGCCGCACGTTGGAGAGGGGGCAGACGGTGAGCGGCAGCCGGGTATCCGCCAGGAAGCTCAGCAGCTCGGGATCCTCGCTGCAGCGCACCCCGTGATCGATGCGCTTCACCTCAAGCTCCCGTATGGTCTGCCAGATGTATGCCGCCGGCCCCTCCTCCCCGGCGTGGGCCACCACCGGCAGCCCCAGCTCCCGGCAGCGGGCAAAGACCCGGGCAAACTTGCCGGGCGGATTGCCGAGCTCGCTCGAGTCGAGACCGAAGCCGTGGATGCGGGAGAGGAAGGGGCTTGCCTCTGCCAGCGTGGCGAAGGCCGCCTCCTCGCTCAGGTGGCGCAGGAAGCTCATGATAAGGCGCCAGCTGATACCGAACACCCGCTCCGCCTCCTGCAGCGCCCGCTCTATGCCCCCCAGCACCGTCTCGAACGCAATGCCGCGGGCGGTATGGGTCTGGGGATCGAAGAAGATCTCCACGTGCACCACCTTGTCGGCTGCGCAGCGCTCCAGATAGGCCCAAGTGAGGTCAAAAAAATCCTGCTCGGTGACGAGCACGCTGGCCCCCAGGTAGTAGAGATCGAGGAAGGATTGCAGACAGTCGAACTCATAGGCGGCCCTCAGGCTCGCCACGTCGGGCCAGGGCAGGGTCACACCGTTGCGCTGGCCAAGGGCAAACATCAGCTCGGGCTCCAGGGTGCCCTCGATATGCAGGTGCAGTTCCAGCTTGGGCAAGCCGGCAATAAAGTGCTCCATGATGACGGCTCCATCGTCAGATCCTGTGCGGGCACCACCGGGGCGGCGCCCTCCCTTGTCTTCCATTGTGCACCCATCTGGCGCGCCGGGGGAGACTTGTCATCAAAGCGCCTTATAATGGCGTCACAAAAAACAACATAACTATTTGAAGATCTTGAGGGTTGGCGCAACGTTCCGCCGCCTCTTGCGCCTACACAAGGAGTCCCCATGAAAAAAAGCGTCATCTGCGACATCGACGGCGTCATCCTGCACAACAACGATCTGGTACCCGGTGCCGATCGCTTCGTCCATCGCCTGTTGGAGCAGGGCAGCAAGCTGCTGTTTCTCACCAACTACCCGGCCCAGACCCAGAAAGATCTGCAAAACCGCTTCCGCTCCGCCGGCATCGAGGTGCCGGAGGAGTGCTTCTACACCTCCGCCATGGGCACCGCCGACTTCCTCAAGCGTCAGGACGGCAAGAAGGCCTATGTGATCGGCGAAGGGGCCCTGACCCACGAGCTCTACAAGGCGGGCTTCACCATCACCGACATCGACCCCGACTTCGTGGTGGTGGGGGAGACCCGCAACTACAACTGGTCCATGATGCAGCTGGGGGCCAAGTTCGTGGATCAGGGGGCCCGCTTCATCGCCACCAACCCGGACACCCACGGCCCATTGATGCACCCGGCCTGCGGCGCCCTGTGCGCCCCCATCGAGCGGATGACCGGCAAGAAGCCCTTCTACGTGGGCAAGCCGAGCGCCTGGATCATCCGCGCGGCGCTCAACCGGATGGAGGCCCACTCCGACGACACCATCATCATCGGCGACAACCTGCGCACCGACATACTGGCGGGCTTCCAGGCCGGTCTCGAGACGGTGCTGGTGCTCTCAGGGGTGAGCAAGGTGGCGGACATCGACCGCATGCCGTTTCGACCGAACCACATCTTCGACTCCGTGGTCGACATCGACATCGTCTGATCCCCTGCCCCGCCCCCGGGCGGCGAGCGCACAACACGGGCCCCCTTGGCAAAGGGGGCCCGTTTCGTTTAACGTAACCGCAACATTGTTAAACAAACTAAACGGGAGCAGGATGCTCCCCTCGCCACCGCAAGGACGCACCATGAAGAGCCTGAACGACTGGATCCTGCTGGACCAGCACACCGTCTCCCCCACCCCGCTGATGCCCGCCCCCGAGCGGATCCGGGCCGGCAACCCGAGCCAGACCCTGTGGAATCACTACTCGGACCCGAGCCAGCAGTTTCACGTGGGCTTCTGGGCCTGCGAGCCGGGCCGCTGGGCCGTGCACTACACCGAGCACGAGTATTGCCAGTTGCTGGAGGGGGAGGCGCGGATCCACGACGGTCAGGGTGGCCAGCTGCACCTCAAGCCGGGCGATCAATTCGTCATCCCGGCGGGCTTCGTCGGCGAGTGGGAGACCCTGGTGGCCTGTCGCAAGCTCTATGTGATCTTCGAACCCGCCGCGACCTGACGCGCACGTCAACCTTGTTCCCTTTTCCGGGCGACCGTGCGGTGACCATCCCCTGGCACGGCTTGACGCTTACGGCATGATTTTCTGCGGTTTTCCCGCTTGCAAAAGGGTTTTCCGCTAGGCATTGTGATTGGCGAGGAATGTAAATGGAATTTCGAGCCCAAACGTGGGGGGCTCATATAAAAATCAAGAGGATTACCGCCAATGTGTTCTATTTTCGGCATTCTGGACATCAAGACCGACTCCGCCACTCTGCGCAAATCGGCCTTGGAGATGTCCAAGCGACTGCGTCACCGCGGGCCTGACTGGTCCGGCGTCTACAGCTCCGACAAGGCCATCCTGGTGCACGAGCGCCTGGCCATCGTCGATCCGGGCAACGGCGCCCAGCCGCTCTACAACCCCGAGCGCACCCACGTATTGGCCGTCAACGGCGAGATCTACAACCACAAGGAGCTGGAGAGAAACCTCAAGGTCGATTTCCAGTTTCAGACCCACTCCGACTGCGAGGTGCTGCTGGCCCTTTACAAAGAGAAGGGCCCCGCCTTCCTGGACGATCTCAACGGCATCTTCGCCTTCATCCTCTATGACGCCGAGCAGGATGCGTATCTTATCGGTCGCGACCACATGGGGATCATCCCCCTCTACACCGGCCGCGACGAGCACGGCAACTTCTACGTCGCCTCCGAGATGAAGGCCCTGGTGCCGGTGTGCAAGAGCGTCGAGACCTTCCCGCCGGGACACTACCTCTGGAGCAAGGATGGCGAACTTAAAACTTGGTACAAGCGCGACTGGATGGAGTACGCCGCAGTCGAGCACAACGTCAGCGACAAGGCCGAGCTGAAAGCCGCGCTGGAAGCGGCGGTCAAGCGCCAGCTGATGTGTGACGTCCCCTACGGCGTGCTGCTCTCCGGCGGGCTGGATTCGTCCGTCATCTCCGCCATCACCAAGCTCTATGCCGCCCGCCGAGTCGAGGATGACGACAAGAGCGAGGCCTGGTGGCCGCAGCTGCACTCCTTCGCCGTCGGCCTGGAAGGCTCGCCGGACTTGGCCGCCGCCCGCAAGGTGGCCGATCACCTCGGCACCATCCACCACCAGATCCACTTCACCGTGCAGGAGGGGCTGGACGCCCTGCGGGACGTCATCTATCACCTCGAGACCTATGACGTCACCACCATCCGCGCCTCCACGCCCATGTACCTGATGGCACGCTACATCAAGGCGATGGGCATCAAGATGGTGCTCTCCGGCGAAGGCTCCGACGAGCTGTTCGGTGGCTACCTCTACTTCCACAAGGCGCCCAACGCCCGGGAGTTCCACGAGGAGACGGTGCGCAAGCTGTCCGCCCTGCACCTCTACGACTGCCTGCGGGCCAACAAGTCCATGGCCGCCTGGGGCGTGGAGGGCCGCGTGCCCTTCCTCGACAAGGAGTTCATGGACGTGGCGATGCGCCTCAACCCCGCCGACAAGATGTGTGGCAAGGGCAAGATCGAAAAGCACATCCTGCGGGAAGCCTTCGAGGATCTGCTGCCCCACGAGGTGGCGTGGCGCCAGAAGGAGCAGTTCTCCGACGGCGTGGGCTACTCCTGGATAGACAGCCTCAAGGCCATGGTCGAGGAAGAGGTGACGGATCAGATGTTCGAGGCGGCGGCGTTCCGCTTCCCCATCAACACCCCGCTCACCAAGGAGGCCTACTACTACCGCGCCATCTTCGACGAGCACTTCCCGCTGGAGTCCGCCGCCCGCACCGTGCCCTACGGCAAGTCCGTCGCCTGCTCCACCCCGACGGCGCTCGAATGGGATGCCAAGTTCAAGGAGATGGCCGACCCGTCAGGCCGCGCCGTGATGGACGTCCACCAGCAGAGCTACTGACAACGCCGCGAACCGGCAGCCAACCACACAACAAAGCCCTTCTCGAGGGGCTTTGTTGTTTTCTGCCATTCCATTTCTGCTTTTTGCCTTCCCCCTCCCCGCTTGCCGCTTGGCGAAGGGGGTCGTTCGTGTCACATTGTTGCTGCTTGGAAGCCAAACAATAACGACACAAGGAAGAGACCATGAAACACCTGCTATTGCCCCTGGTGCTGGGCACCCTGCTGTTCAACGGCGCCGCCCGCGCGGACGAGCACTTCTGGGCCAGGGGCCTGCCCGATTACAGCCAGGGCTATGACGCGACGCGGGATCCGGCGAAAGATCTGGCCACCGCCACTACCAGGGCGCAGCAAGAGGGCAAAAAGGTCTTGCTGCTGGTGGGGGGCGAGTGGTGCAGCTGGTGCCAGGAGATGAACCGCTTTCTGGACCGGGAGCCGGATCTTGCCAGCCAGCTCAACCGCACCTTCGTGGTGGTCAAGGTGAACGTCAGCGAGCAGAACAAGAACGAATCCTTCCTCAAGGCCTATCCCGAGTATCTGGGGGTGCCCCACTTCTACGTGCTGGACGCCCGCGGCAAGCTGCTGGAATCCTTCAACACCGGGTTGCTGGAGAAGGAGAAGAGCTATGATGAGGCGAAATTCGGCAAGTTCATCGCCTTCTTCCAGCGCCAGGAGGTTCGCAGCTGACAAGCCCCGGCCATGATCCAAACACCCCGCACGGTCGCCTGACGGTGCGGGGTGTTTGTTGTTTATCACGGAGGTGAAATCAGGGCTGGGCGTCTGGCTGATTGGCGGGGGCGGCCTTGATAAAGGCCTGCAGCTGCTCGCAGTTGGCGACGATACGGTTGATGGTGGGGTAGTCGTCCAGGGTCATGTTGAAGCGGCGGGCGTTGTAGACCTGGGGCACCAGCATGCAATCCGCCAGGGTCACCTCGTTGCCGACGCTGTAGACCCCGGCCGTGGTCATCAAGAGCTGCTCCAGCGCGGTGAAGGTCTCGTCGATCCAGTGGCGATACCAGCTGGCCTCCTGCTCCTTGCCCACCCTGAAGACCTCCTCCAGATAGTTGAGCACTCGCAGGTTGTTGAGGGGGTGGATGTCGCAGGCGATCATGTTGACTATCTGGCGCACCCTGGCCCGCTCCTCGGGGGCGGACGGCATCAGGGGGTGGGCGGGGTAGGTCTCGTCGAGGTACTCCATGATGGCCACCGACTGACCCACCTGCACCTCGCCGTCCACCAGAAACGGCACCAGCCCCTGGGGGTTGATCCGGCGATAGGCCTTCTCCCGCTGCTCTCCCTGCCGCAGATTGATCGGATGCTGCTCATAATCGAGCCCCTTGAGCTGCATCACGATCCGCACCCGATAACTTGCCGATGACCGCCAATATCCAAACAACTGCAACATAGTCTGTCCCTGTGTTGGCAGGAGCAAGGACACCTGCCGCTCGCCAGCCCCTGTCCCCGCCGATCCTCTCACTGCGTCTGGCTGGCGTCCGCCGGCATGACCCGCTGCAAAATGGTGCCAAACAGATTCAGTCCATTGCGATCCTGCATCGCGATGGACACTGTATCACCAAAGCGCAGGAAGGGTGTAGTGGCTTGACCCGACTCGATAATTTCCAGCATCCGCAGCTCGGCAAGGCAGGAGGAGCCAAGGCTTCTGTCGTAATTGGAGACGGTACCCGAGCCGATGATGCAGCCCGCTCCGAGGGACCGGGTCTTGGTGGCGTGGGCGATGAGCTCATAGAAGTTGAAGGTCATGTCCACCCCAGCGTTGGGCTGCCCGAACAGGGCGCCGTTGAGGTGTGTCACCAGGGGCAGGTGCACCTTGCCATCGCGCCAGTCGCCGCCGAGCTCGTCCGGGGTGATGGCCACCGGCGAGAAGCTGCTGGAGGGCTTGGACTGGAAGAAGCCGAACCCCTTGGCCAGCTCCCCCGGGATGAGATTGCGCAGGCTCACGTCGTTGACCAGCATCAAGAGCTTGATGTGGCCGGCCGCCTCTTGCGGGCTCGTCCCCATGGGCACGTCGTCCGTAATGACGGCCACTTCCGATTCGAAATCGATGCCCCACGCCTCGGAACCCATGACGATGGGACCGCGCGGAGCCAGGAATGTATCCGAGCCTCCCTGGTACATCAGGGGATCGTGCCAGAAGCTGTCCGGCATCTCGGCGCCGCGGGCCTTGCGCACCAGCTCCACGTGGTTGACGTAGGCGCTGCCATCCAGCCACTGGTAGGCGCGGGGCAGCGGGGAGAGGCAGGCCCCCTCATCGAAGGGGAAGGCATCCGGGCAGGTGCCGTCGTTGAGGGCCTGATAGACGCTTGCCAGTCGTGGCGCCACCTCGTCCCAGGCGTCCAGAGCCCCTTGCAGGGTGGGGGCGATGGCCGGCACGCGCACGGCGCGGGAAAGATCCCGGCTCACCACCATCAGGGCGCCGTCGCGGCTGCCGTTGTTCAGGGTTGCCAATTTCATGTGGAATTCCTTATTTGCCGCTGGTCTCTGGCCGCTGCCAGCTGGAGACATACTGGAGGTTCTCGACCTTCTCGCCGATCTGGCCGACGGCCAGGGCGTCCCGGGTATCGAGCATCACCGCTACCTCGTCGGTGAAGGTCTTGGCATGGGCCAGCCCTGCCGCAAACGCCTTGGGATGGGGGCCGTGGGTGAAGCCGGCGGGGTGGAAGGTGACCATGCCCCGCTCAATGTTGTCCCGGCTGAAGAAGTCCCCGGCGTGGTAGAAGAGCACCTCGTCGAAATCATCGTTGCTGTGATAGAAGGGCACCCGCAAGGCGCCGGGATCGCTCTCTATGGGGCGCGGCACGAAGGTGCAGATGACAAAGCGGCTCGTCACGAAGGTGGAGTGGGCCGAGGGGGGCAGATGGTAGCGGTGGCTCATCAGGGGACGGATGTCCCGCCAGTTGAGGCGCACCACGCACAAGTCCCCGTGCCAGCCCTGGGCATCCAGGGGGTTGAAGGGCCAGGTGACGACCGAGACCTGGTTGTGGCGCTTGATCTGCAGCGACCAGGGGTTCTCGTCCTGCTGAGCCAGGAAACGCTCGTTGATGGCGGGCACGTCCAGTGCCGCCGGATCGAAGATGGCGTGGTTGCCCACCAGCCCCTTGTCCGGCAGCTGGTAGCTGTCGTCCGTCGCCTCGATCATCAGGATGAACAAGGGGGCTGTGGGCTCGATGCGCCACATGGTGCCACGGGGGATCACCACATAGTCCCCATCTTTCAACGTGAGATGGCCGTAGTCGCAGTAGAACTCGCCGCCCCCCTCGTGGATGAACAGCAGCTCGTCCCCGTCGGCGTTGCGCACCAGGAACGGCATGGGCTCATGCAGGCGCCAGATCCGGTAGCGGCAGTGGGGATTGCTGAGGATGTCCGGCATCACCCAGGGGGAAAGGGAACTCACCTCCTCCTGCAGCTCGTTGAGATCGAAGGCCCGCGGCCTCAGCGGCCCCTCCCAGTTGCTCCAGTCGGTGGGGGCGTGCTTGTGGTGCATGTGGGTGGCGGGGCCGAAGAAGCCGGAACGCCCCAGCTCGCGCTCGTAGATGGCCTGCTCCGGCAGATCGGCATGGGCCTGGCGGGAGTGGGTCCCCTCCCGATGGGGGAAGCTTATCCAGTTACGCATCGTTAGGTTCTCCCTTTCTCTGGCCCTGCTCGGCGCCATCCAGCACGCCACGGCGGATCTGGTCCAGCTCGATGGATTCGAACAATGCCTGGAAGTTGCCCTCGCCAAAGCCTTCGTTGCCCTTGCGCTGGATGATCTCGAAGAATACGGGGCCGATCACGGTGTCGGTGAAGATCTGCAGCAGGATGCCGTCCTTCGTCGGCGAGCCGTCGATGAGGATGCGCAACTCTTTCAGCGCCGCCAGATCCTCCTGGTGCCCCGCCACCCGGCTGTCCACCTTCTCGTAGTAGGTGTCCGGGGTCGGCATAAAGCCGGTCCCCCGCCCTCTGAGCGTGCGGATGGTCTGATAGATGTCGGCGGAGGCGAGCGCGATGTGCTGGATCCCCTCCCCCTTGTACTGGCGCAGGTACTCCTCGATCTGGGACTTGTCGTCCGCCGACTCGTTGATGGGAATGCGGATCTTGCCGCAGGGCGCCGTCATGGCGCGGGAATGCAGCCCGGTCAGCTTGCCCTCGATGTCGAAATAGCGGATCTCGCGGAAGTTGCCGATCCGCTCGTAGAAATTCGACCAGAGGTTCATGTTGCCGCGATGGACGTTGTGGGTCAGGTGATCGATCTCATAGAGCCCCGCATCCACCTCGGCCATGCGCGTCTGCCAGTCGGGGTAGAAGACGAAGTCCACATCATAGATGGAGCCTCGCTCGCCATAGCGGTCGACAAAGGAGAGGGTGCTCTCGCCGATGCCGTAGATGGCGGGGATGTTGAGCTCCATGGGGCCTATCTTGCCGACGAAGGGCTTGGCCCCCTGGGCAATAGCGTACTGCTGGGCCAGGCCCGCGTCCGCCACCCGAAACGCCATGCCACAGACGCTCGGGCCGTGGGCCCGGGCGAACTCCTCCGCCTGGGAGTGGGGCTCGGCATTGACCACGAAGTTGATGTCCCCCTGGCGATAGAGCCAGCACTGCTTGTGCCTGTGCCTGGCCACTTCGGCAAAACCCAGGGAGACGAACAGCGCCTTGAGGGCATCAATGCCCTTGGCATCGGGCGCCGTGTACTCGACGAACTCGAACCCGTCGGTGCCAAGCGGGTTGATGGTATGAGTACGGGAAGAGGGGGTCGTCATGATGCGCTCCTTGCGATGAACGGATAACGAAATGGGTCACGCCGGATGGCTCGACAGCAGCCAGACGGCCTTGTTAACAACTTGTTTCATTAGAGAGGCGGGCGCCGAAGATGAGAAGAGGTGGTATTCAGATAGTTTGGCGGGGATCTGCGGCAAAAAATGTAAATGAAGTGTGACAACCATGTCCCAGCCTTGCGCTGCGCTCCTTGGCGCCCCACAAGGCTGTCAGCTTTGCCTTACAGGTGCCAGGTTTTCACCCTGAGGTGGGGCAAGCGGGCCCGCGCCAGTTGCAGACGGCGGCGCGTCGGATTGATGAACCAGGCCTCTTCCCCCAACGCCAGCAGCGGCAGATCGTGCAGGCTGTCGCTCAGGGTGAGCACGGCGTCCAGGGTGAGGAGCTCGGGCTGCAACTTGTGCCTGCCGTGGCAATAACAACGCGGCACCAGGCCACCGAGGCGATAGTGCATGCGTGAGCCCAGAATGCGATGGGGGAGCTTTGGCAGTTGACGATGGAGCTGGGCTCGTACCAAGGCGTGGGGGCTCGCGGAGATGACCCAGCAGCGGTGCCCCTCTCCCATCAAGAGGGCGCGCGCCTCCCGATAGAGGCCGGGCCGGGTCAGGCAGTACTCCCGCACCAGTCGGCGCCACGCCAGGGGCGAGAGCCCCAGGGTGATGGCCCACCAGATCAGCGAAATGCCGCGTCGGCGCTGGCTTGGCAGCAGATAGACAAGCCCGCCCAGCGTCATCACCGGCCACAGCAGCAGCGGCCAGAGACGGCGGCGCAGGATATGGCGCAGCAGGCCAGCATGGCTGTCACCGGGCGCCAGGGTGTCGTCAAAGTCCGCCAGGATCCAGCCGCTGGCAGGCACCTTCGCGGCGGCGGCACTCACTCGCCAAGTCCCGCGATGGCGGCGTGCAGCTCGGGTAGCAGAAACTGCGCCCCCTCGTCGGGCGGGCAGACAAGATCGAAGGGCTCCCCCGCCAGGGTGAAGGCGAGACGCCAGGCGTGCAGATAGCCGCGATCCGCCGCCGTGCCGCCGTAACGCTCGTCGCCGAGGATGGGGGCGCCGATGCTCTTCATGGCCACCCGGATCTGGTGGGTCTTCCCAGTCTGGGGCTTGATGCGATAGAGGCGCAGCCCCTCGCGCACCGACACCGAATCGAACCAGCTGATGGCGGGGTTGTTCAGGGTGCGGGCCAGCATCCAGCTGCCACCGCGCCCCTTCTCCATGTCCCCCTTCACCCAGCCCTGCTTCTTCTTCGGCTTGCGATCGGAGAGGGCCAGATACTGCTTGCTCACCTCCCTCGCCGCAAAGGCCATGCTGAGCGCACGGTTGGCCTCGGGCGTGCGGGCCAGCAGCACCAGTCCCGAGGTCATCTTGTCCAGACGGTGGACCGGATAGAGGGTGAGCCCCGTGTCCTGCTTGACCCGGCTGACCAGGCCAGGCTCACCGCCGTCGTCATGCATGCCTAGGCCTGGACTCTTGTCGATCACCATGAAATCTTTGTGTTGCAACTGTATCCGGTACATCTATAACCCTTTAGAATGTATTTTGTTAACAACTAGAATGCAGGCCTGCAGGCCATCCCCCATGGACCCTCAGTACAAGAATCGCACGAATGAAAAAATGCCTGTTTTGGCTGTTGTTGATTGGCATCAATTACGCCTCCCCCCTCCTGGCCAGTGAGCGCACTCATGAGCTGCCGGACCGGGTGGTCTTGCAGTTGCGCTGGCTGCACCAACCCCAGTTCGTGGGCTATCACATGGCCAAGGCCAAGGGGTACTATGCCGACGCCGGGCTGGATGTCGAGATCCGTCCGGGCGGCAAGGGGATAAGCCCGGTCCAGGAGGTGCTGAGTGGCCGCGCCGACTTCGGGGTCGGCAACACCGAGGTGCTGACGAGTTACGCCAATGGTGAACCCCTGCTGGCACTTGCCAGCGTCTATCAGCACTCCCCGTCCATCTTCCTGGCCCGTCGCGACAGCGGCATTCTCACCGTTGCGGACATGCGTGGCAAACGGATCATGATGTTCCCCGGCCATCAGGACGCCGAGCTGCTCGCCACCCTCTACTATCAGGGGCTGCACGAGCGCCAGCTCATCCCGGTGCCCACCTCGGTCAACATCGACGATCTGATCGAGGGCAAGATAGACATCTTCAACGCCTACCTCAGCAACGAGCCTTTCTACCTGGAGGAGCGCGGCGTCTCGGTCTCCGTCATCAATCCCCGCAACTACGGCATCGACTTCTACAGCGACATCCTCTTCACCACCCAGACGCAGGAACAGCTCAACCCGGATCGGGTGGCGCGCTTTCGGGCCGCCAGTCTCAAGGGGTGGCGCTACGCCCTCGCCCATCCCGAGGAGGCCATCGCCCTGCTGCGCACCGAATATGGTGTCAGCCGCAGCCAGGCCCACATGGAGTACGAGTTGCAGATGAGCAAGGAGATGATCCAGCCGCTCTATGTGGAGATCGGGTATATGAATCCGGATCGCTTCGCCCACATCATGCAGCAGCTGGTCGAGATAGGGCTGGTGGCCAGGCCGGTGTCCCTGACCCGCTTCCTCTACCGGGTGCCGTCCGAGCAGTGGATCTTCTGGCGCCCCTGGTTCTTGCTGAGCCTGGGAGCCGGCGCCATCATACTGCTGCTCGCCCTCTACCTGCTCGCCAACAACAAGCGGCTCTACCGGGAGGTGGCGCTGCGCAAGCAGCGGGAGCAGGAGATACTGCAGCTGGCTCGGCGCGATCCCCTCACCGGATTGCCCAATCGCCTGAGCCTGATGGAGCAGTTGAAGACGCAGGTACAGAGCGACAAGCCGGGCTGCCTGCTGTTTTGCGATCTCGATGACTTCAAGCGCATCAACGACAACTTCGGCCACAGCCAGGGGGATGCGCTGCTCTGTCAGCTGACCCGGCGGATCCACGACGCCATCGGCCATCATCACTTCTTCGCGCGCCTCGCGGGGGACGAGTTCATCCTGCTGCTGCCCGGCTACGACACCCATCAGGCGGAGGCGGTCACCGGGGTGATCCGCCAGGCCATGGAGGCCCCCTTCGTGGTGAGTGATCAACCCATGCGGGTCGGGATCAGCATAGGGGTCAGCCAGTACCAGCAAGACTGGAGCCCGGAGCAGTGGCTCATCCAGGCCGACAGGGCCATGTATTGCGACAAGAGCGGCGGCCTCATGACGCTGGCGGAACAGTCCGGCTGATGCCGCGATGGCAGATGGTGCGAAGGCCGGAGGGGGCCGGCCGAGGGGGGCATGCCCCGCATCCAACACCGCGAGCCCCGCGCCCGCAAGAGAGAGGCCACCCAGGGGTGGCCTCTTTGCATTCAGGGGATGGAGACTAGCCGAAGGTCTGCCCCAGGGACTTGAGCTGGCGCGCCTTGGTGAGCAGGATGTCGCTCGAGGCGTCCATGTCCTGCATCTTGCTGCTGTTGGTGTGGGAGTGCTGGGAGATGACGTTGACGTTTCGGCTGATGTCCTCGACCACCGCCTGCTGCTCCTCCGCCGCCGCCGAGATCTGGGTCGACAGGTCGACCACCCGCTCTATCTCCGCCAGCACCTGATGCAGGCTCTCCGATCCCTGCCGGGTCAGGGCGACGCAGGACTGGGTCTGCTGCAGGTTCTGCTGCATCATCCCCTTCCAGTTGTTCAGGGTGCGCTGGATCTGCCCTATGCTGCCCTGGATCTGTTCGGTTGCCTTGTGGGTGCGGGTGGAGAGGGTGCGCACCTCGTCCGCCACCACCGCGAAACCGCGCCCCTGCTCCCCGGCCCGCGCCGCCTCGATGGCGGCGTTGAGCGCCAGCAGATTGGTCTGATCCGCGATGCCCTGGATCTCGCTCATCAGGACTCCGATGCGATCCGACTCCTCCGCCAGTGCCACCGCGGCCGTGAAGGCATGCTCTGCCTGGGTCGCCAGCTCCGTCACCCTCTGCTGGGTATCCTCCAGCTGCTGGTCTGTGTTCTCGCAGTGGGCCTTGGCCTGGGCGATCTGGTTGTCCGTCTCCTGGATGTTGCGGGCGATCTCGTGGGCGGTGGCCGCCATCTCGGTGATGGCGGTCGCCACCTGCTGGGTCTGGATGTCCTGCTCGGCGATGTCGGCGCTGGCCTCGCTGGAGGCGGTCTTGA
This sequence comes from Aeromonas sp. R7-4, assembly GCF_040908055.1. Classification (NCBI taxonomy): domain Bacteria; kingdom Pseudomonadati; phylum Pseudomonadota; class Gammaproteobacteria; order Aeromonadales; family Aeromonadaceae; genus Aeromonas; species Aeromonas sp. R7-4. Next base: position 54,648 of record NZ_JBFODA010000022.1, on the reverse strand, counting down.
GGTGCACCGCCAGATCCTGCAGGGAGAGGGTGGCATCGTCCACCCGCCCGAGTACGGTGCGGATCCTGGCCTGCAGCAGCTTGATGTGGAAATCGGCGATGGCGCTGGGCTCGTCCCCCGAGTAGATGAGCCGGGTCAGGCTGTCATACTCTTCGGCCAGCTGGCGCAGATAGCGGGGGGTGGTGATGAGGGCGTGGCGATAGAGAAGGCCCAGCCACGCCATGGGCAGCAACATGAACAGGGGAGCCCACGGCCCCATCAGATAGCCGCCCCCTGCCAGCATCAGCAAGAGGCCGACGATGGCCAGCGCGGGGCGCACGGGGCGCAGGCTCAGGCCCGCCTTGCGCTCCCCCCGCTCCACCGCCTTCAGCCTGGCGTAGGTGCGGGCGGCCACTTCCTTCATCTCGGGGGTGGCGCGGCTGCGCACCGACTGGTAGCCGTTGATCCGCCCCTGCTCGAAGATGGGGGTGACATAGGCATCGACCCAGTAGTAGCGCCCATCCTTGCAGCGGTTCTTCACCATGCCGCGCCAGGGTTTGCCCTGCTTGAGCTTGCCCCAGAGATCGGCGAAGGCCGCCTTGGGCATGTCCGGGTGGCGCACCATGTTGTGGTGCTGCCCTATCATCTCCGCACGGCTGTATCCCGCCACCCGACAGAAGTGATCATTGGCGTAGGTGATGACCCCCTGCAGATCCGTGGTGGAGACCAGCTGTTCATTGACGGGAAAATCCACTTCTTCGTTGACAAGATGAACCTGATGTTTACCCATAGCGCACGCCTCTTATGTAATGGCTCAATTAGCGTAGTCAAGCGTTCTGGTCCCAACAATATGCCCCCTCAAACAGTGGGGGCGGACTAGGGGCAGGTTCAGGTGTGATGGTGGGAGGCTCAGTGTCCCCCCGACCCGCCGAGCTCCCGCTCCCGGATGAGCCTCTTGTTCACCTTGCCGACGCTGGTCCTGGGGATCTCCTGCACGATGCGGATCTGGCGGGGAATGGCCCAGCGGTTGATGCAACCGCTCTCCACGAACCCCTGCAGGTGCGTCTTGATGGCCTGGGGATCCAGGCTCACTCCCTCCTTGCCGACCACCAGCGCCAGCGGGCGCTCCCCCCACTGCTCGTCGGGTACCCCCACCACGGCCACCGAGTGGACCCCGTCGTGGGCGCTGATGAGGTTCTCCAGCGCCAGCGAGCTGATCCACTCGCCGCCGGTCTTGATCACGTCCTTGATGCGGTCCTTGATCTCCACCGTCCCCTGGGGATCGATGGAGGCCACGTCCCCGGTGTGCAGCCAGCCGCCTTCCCAGAGCTCAGCCCCCTTGCCCGGCTCCTTCAGGTAGCCCTGCACCAGCCAGGGGGCGCGCACCACTATCTCCCCCATGGCCTCGCCGTCGTGGGGCAGCTCCCGGCCCGCCAGATCGACGATGCGCAGATCCACCAGGCCGATAGGCTTGCCGGTCTTGATGCGCAGCGGCAACTGTTCCGCCATGGGCAGTGCCAGCTCCGTCTCGGTCAGGTGCACCACGCACAGGAGCGGGCAGGTCTCCGACATGCCGTAGCCGGCGTGCACCCGGATCCCCTTCTGGCTGGCCTGGGCCGCGAGGCCGAGCGGCAGCGCGCTGCCCCCCAGCAGCATCTTCCAGCCCTCGAACGAGGTCTGTTTGGCCTCCTCGCAATCGAGGATCATCTGCAAGATGGTCGGCACGCAGTGGGAGAAGCTCACCCCCTCGTCCCGATAGAGGCGTACCAGCTTGTTCGGCTCGTAGCGGCCAGGATAGACCTGCTTCACCCCCAGCATGGTCGCCACATAGGGCACGCCCCAGGCGTGGACGTGGAACATGGGAGTGATGGGCATGTAGACATCGTCGGAGCAGAGCAGCGACTGCCCCGCATGGGCCGCCAGGGTCCCCAGCTCGTTGAGGGTGTGCAACACCAGCTGGCGGTGGCTGAAATAGACCCCCTTGGGATCCCCCGTGGTGCCCGTGGTGTAGAACAGGGTCGCCACCGAGTGTTCATCGAAGTCGGGGAAGTCGAAGTGATCGCCCGCCCCGGCCAGCAGCGTCTCGTACTCCCCCAGCACCGGCAGGCGGGTCGGTGTCGCTTTGTCGTCGGTCAGCTGGACATAGCCGCGTACCGTGGGCAGCTGGTGCTGGATGGTTTCCAGCACCGGCAGGAAGTCGTCGTGCACCAGCACCAGGTGATCCTCGGCGTGGTTCATCGTGAAGGCGATCTGCTCGGGGGAGAGGCGCACGTTCACCGTGTGCAGCACGGCGCCTATCATGGGCACCGCGAAGAAGCACTCGAGGGAACGGTGGCTGTCCCAGTCCAGCAGGGCGACGGTGTCGCCGGGGCCCACTCCCGCCGCCGTCAGCAGGTTGGCGAGGCGGTGGATGCGCTGCTTGAGGGTGCGATAGTCGTAGCGAAGCCTGTCTGCGTAGACGATCTCCCGCTCCGGGTGATAACGCCCCCCGGACAGCAGCAGGCTCTTGATCAGCAGCGGATAGGCGTGGGCGCCCTCTGCCGGCGCAATGATGCGGGTCTTCACCATAGGGACTCCTTTCGGTTCATGGTCACAGGCTTGTGGACTGCAGGGGAGACTCCGTCCCCTGAATGGGATGATCAGCGCTCGAAGCGTGCCAGCAGCGCCCGGGCCTCTGGCCAGGGGCCGAAGCCGCTCGCCGGATTGAGGTGCCCCACGGCGCCGACGTCGACGAGCGCGCTCCCCCAGTCGCGGGCCAGGGCGCGGACCGCCTCCGGACTCGCCAGGGGATCGTTCTGGCTCATGGCCACCAGGCTCGGGAATGGCAACCCGGTGCGCGGCAAGGGGTGCCAGCCGCCAGCCGCCATGGCCTCCTTGCTGGGGTAGTGGGACGGCCAGTCGGCATCCAGATCCGGTGGCGTCACCAGCAGGGCGCCCTGGACCCTGTGCTGTCTGGTTGCGCCGTACTGGGCAGCCCAGTGGGCCACCATCAGCACTCCGGCACTGTGGGCCACCAGGATCACCGGCCCCTCGATGGCGGCGAGGGCCTCCTCGATGGCCTCGACCCTGGCCTTGCAGCTCAGCTTGTCCGAGGTGAGCGGCGGCACGGTGACCACCTGCTCCAGCTCGGCGGCGAGCAGGGCCTGCCAGTGATCCACCACGTGATCGCGCAGGCCCGGCACTATCAGCACCCTGGCCCTGGGTTGCCCTTGTTTCATCTCACTCCCCCTGTCCTGGCTATCCGGCGAGAGCCGGCCGATATGGAAGCCACAGTAAGGGGCTCACCATTCGGCTGCTTTACCTTGGGTGCCATGGAGTTGTCTTTTTGCGACAGAGACTCGGCCGGACAAGGCGGCGATCACGGGGTCGGGACGCCATCGGAAGCGGACTGTGAGCGAGCTCACCCCCTGGGATCTGCGACTAATAGATAAGTTAATAAGCCTTCCCATGATGTAGCCGAAATGATAATAAATGGTTAACAACCAGCAGATGAGCTGTCGCCATGGGAACTGCATCATGACCCTTCTTGCCAGAGCCGCTACCCTCACCAACTACCTCGACGTCGCCCGCCAACTGGGCCTCAACACCCCCAGCCTGCTGTCCCAGGCCGGGCTCAGCGCCTCCATACTGGATGTCCCGAATCAGCGCATCCCGGTCGCCACCATCATCAACCTGCTGGAGCTCACCGCCCGCACCGGCGACTGCCAGAGCCTGGGACTGCGCATGGCGGAGCATCGCCAGCTGTCAGATTTTGGCGAGGTGAGCCTGCTGCTGAGCTACCAGCCCAATCTGCGCGAAGCCCTGCAGGTGATGGTGCAGTACATCCACCTGTTCAACAACGCCCTGGCCATCTACATCGAGGAGGCGGGCAAGACGGTCATCATCCGCGAGGAGATCATCACCGACACCCCCATGCCGTCGCGCCAGACCACGGAGCTCGCGGTCGGCGTCATGTACCGTTTCTGCGCCTCCCAGGTTGGGATTGGCGCCAACTGGCACCCAATCAGCATCAACTTCACCCATGACGCGCCGGCGGATCTCTCCATCCACAAGCGGCTGTTCGGCTGCAAGCTGGAGTTCGGCAGCGAGTTCAACGGCATCGTCTGCCACGCCGCAGATCTGGACGTTCCCAATCCCCTGGCCAACCAGGCCATGGCCCGCCACGCGCGCCAGTACCTGGACACCCTGGTGGTGGAGACCCAGCAATCCCTGCTCACCGACGTGCGCAAGGCCATCTACCTGCTGCTGCCCATGGGGCGCGCCACCATAGAGCAGATCGCCCGCACCCTGGGGATGAACGTGCGCACCCTGCAGCGCCACCTCGAGGAGAGCGGCGCCACCTTCAGCGAGCTGGTCAACGAGGTACGCCGGGACCTGGTGATGCGCTACCTGCAAAACTCCGGCTATTCGCTGGGCCACATCGCCGACATGCTGGGCTACTCCATGCCGAGCTCCTTCACCCGCTGGTTCAACGCCCAGTTCGGCATGCCGCCGGCCACCTGGCGCACCCGCAACAAGATAGTGCCCAAGGCGGCCCAGAACGTGCGCACCAGCCTGGCCTACGGCTAGGCCAGTCAGCTCTGTTGCCAGAGGTTAACGAGGGAGGCCAGTGCCTCCCTCTTTGTATTCCCCTCTCCTGGCGGCAGGAGCCACCGCCTATCAGCACGGGGATCAAGGTAGCGACATCCCCTTCCCTGTTCATCCCGCACATTTCCACCATAGCGTCCAAAAGAAGAGGGAGGCCTGACGCCTCCCTCTGTTGCCCCTTGCCGCTTCCTAGCGGGCATCGGCCGGCAGTGGCGGCGCCATCCTCCCCTGGGGCGCGCTCGCACTGGGTTCTGCCCCCTTCTCCCCGGCCAAGGCGGGCCGGGTGCCGCGCAACAGGAAGTAGGAGAGCGCAGGCACCCCGATCAGCGCCCCCAGCATGTTCCACAGGAACATGAAGGTGAGCAGGATCCCCATATCCGCCTGGAACTTGATCGGTGACCAGGCCCAGCCCACCACACCGGCGGCCAGGGTGATCCCCACCAGCCCAACCACCCGGCCGGTGAAGGCCACGGCGTTGCGGTAGGACTCCACCAGCGACATGCCCTGGCGCTGGTAGTGCAGCTGCACGCTCAGCAGATAGAGCGCGTAGTCCACGCCGATGCCGACCCCGAGCGCGATCACCGGCAGGGTTGCCACCTTGACGCCTATCCCCATGGCTACCATCAGCGCCTCGCACAGCACAGAGGTGAGCATCAGCGGCACCAGCGCCACCACGGTCGCCCGCCAGCTGCGGAAGGTGATGAGGCAGAAGACGGTCACCGCCAGGTAGACGTAGAGCAGCATGGTGCGGTTCGCCTCGTGCACCACCAGGTTGGTGGCGGCCTCGATGCCGGCCGAACCCGCGGCGAGCAGGAACTGGCGATCCGACGACGAGTTCTCCCGGGCGAACCGATCGGCGATGGCGACCACGCCACTCAGGGTCTCGGCCTTGTGATCCTTCAGGTAGGCGATCACCGGCATCAGGGAGCAGTCGGTGTTGAACAGCTCGGGGCTGTTGACCGAGGCCTGCTGGGCCGCGTAGTTCAGCACGTTCTGATTGCGCTGGATGCTGGCGAGCCTAGGGTTGCCCTCGTAGGTGCCGGCGGTGATCTGGCGCACCGCGTTGACCAGGGAGCTGGTGGCCTGCACCCCCGGGTGCTGCTGCAACTCCCAGCCCAGGCGATCCGCCAGGATCAGGGTCTGATAGTTGAGGCAACCTTCCGGCGCCGTCTTGACCATCACCGCGAACAGATCGCTGGAGAGCGCATAGTGGCCGGTGATATAGCCGTTGTCCCTGTTGTAGCGCGAATCCGCCCGCAGCTCGGGGGCCCCGCTGTCCAGATCGCCGACTTTCAGGTTCAGGCTCACCAGGTAGCCGCCGATCCCCATGGCCAGACCCAACGCCACCACAAAGGTGGCCCACTTGCGCTCGGTGCAGCAGTCCAGCAGCGCCCAGAGCTTGCCGAAACCCTGGTTGGCGGCGGCATTGGTGTCGATCCTGAGGGCCCGCTCCGCCGCCTTGCGCCCGACCCCCACGAAGGAGAGCGCCACCGGCATCAGCAGCAGGGAGGTGAAGATCAGCACCGCCACCCCTATGCTGGCGGTGATGGCGAGATCCTGAATGACCGGGATGTCGATCAGCATCAGCACCGCGAAGCCCACCGCGTCGGCGAGCAGCGCCGTGACCCCGGCCAGGAACAGGCGGCGGAAGGTGTAGCGGGCGGCGATCTGTTTGTGGGTGCCGCGGGCGATATCCTGCATGATGCCGTTCATCTTCTGGGCCGCGTGGGAGACCCCGATGGCGAAGATGAGGAAGGGCACCAGAACCGAATAGGGATCGATGGCGTAGCCAAGCCAGGCGACTAGCCCAAGCTGCCACACCACGGCGATCAGCGAGCAGCCCACCACCAGCAGGGTGCTGCGCACGCAGCGGGTGTAGAGGAAGATGATGAGAAGCGAGGTCACCACCGCCAGGCCGAAGAACATGATCACCTGGATCAGGCCGTCGATGAGATCCCCCACCAGCTTGGCGAAGCCGATGACCCGGATCTTGTACTTGCCCGTCCCCTCCTCTACCGCCTTGTGGGGCTTGCCGTCGAACTCGATCTGGCTGCGCAGCTGTTCGATGCGCTGGGAGAACTCGTGATAGTTGAGGGGCTGGCCTGTGGCCGAGGCCTTGTCCAGCAGGGGCACGATCAGCATGCTGGATTTAAAGTCGCTCGCCACCAGGCTGCCGACGATGCCGGCCCGATGGATGTTCTGGCGCAGCTGCTCGATGTCGGCGGGCTTGCCCTGATAGGCGTCCGGCATCACAGGCCCGCCCTGGAAGCCCTCTTCCGTCACCTCGGTCCAGCGCACCGCCGGGCTCCACAGGGACTTCATCCAGGCCCGGTCCACCCCCTCGGTGAGGAACAGCTCGTCATTGACCCGCTTGAGGACGCTCAGATAGCCGGGATCGAAGATGTCCCCTTGGGTGTTCTCCACCACCACCCGCACCGAGTTGCCGAGGCCGCGCAGGGACTGGCGGTTCTCCAGGAAGTTTTTGATGTAGGGCTGGCTCTGGGGGATCATCTTCTCGAAGCTGGGCCTAAGCTCCAGCCTCGTCGTCGCCATATAGCCGAGCACCAGGGTCGCCAGCGTCATAAAGAGCATGAACAGGGCTCTGTGGTTGAACACCAGTCGTTCCAGCAGGTTGCCGGAGCGCCGATCGAAATCCGCCAGCTCGCGGATCACCGGCATCGCATCTTGCTTCACATGGCCCATCTCTGAATCCTCGTTATCGTTATTGGGCCGTCATCCTGACGGCCTGATTTGGCAAAGCCTGTGACGGCCTCAATTCACCGCCAGGGTGCGCACGCCGCGGTGACCCACCAGCGCCAGGGTGCCCTGGGGCGTCAGCAGGGCGCCCGCCACCGGCGAGGGCTCCGCCTCGGGCATCAGTTGCAGCGGCCTATCGCCATTCACCCGCAACATGTGGCCGGCCTGGGTGAAGAGGCGGACATGCCCGCCGGCATCCTGTACCGCCGCGCTGATGCTGATGGGCAGCTTGCTGGCGAGTTGAGTCCAGTTCGCGCCACCGTCCGTGCTGCGATAGACGTGGCCGCGCAGGCCATAGACCAGCAGCTCGCCGGGGCGGCCGATCAGGCCGAAGAAGCTCCCCTCGTAGGGGGATGGCAGCGCCACGAAACGTTGCGCCGCCTCATCCCACTTGCGCAGCAGACCCTGCTCGCCGGCGAGATAGAGGCTCTCCCCGGCCCGGGCGATGGCGTTGAGGTGGAGCCCGTCCGGGTTGTCGGTGCGATCCTGCATGGGCGTCCAGTGCTGGCCGCCATCCTCGGTGCGCAGAATGAGGTTGAACACCCCGACCACATAGCCGACCCTGTCGTCCTGGAACCAGACGTCGAGCAGCGGCTTGTCCGCCCCCTCCTCGATGAGGCGCCGGCCCTCGTCCACCAGGGCGGCCCACTGCTCGTTGTCCGGTTCGGCCTTGGCTCTCTCGGCGTAATAGGCGCGCACCAGCTCGCCTATCTGGCGGCCGTCGAGCTGTTTCTGCCAGCTGGCCCCGCCGTCGGCGCTGTGCAGGATCACCCCGTCCCCACCCACGGCCCAGCCCTGCTCGGGGCTGGGGAAGGCGACGGCGGTGAGATCCACGCTCACCGGCACCCCGGCCTGCTGCCAGTGCCGGCCGTCGTCATCGGAGTAGAGGATGTGCCCGCGCTGCCCCACCGCCACCAGCCGTTTCCCGGCCTGGGCCAGATCGAGCAGGGGGCTCTGCCTGGCCAGGGCGCTCGCCTTGGCCGGCAAGTCCAGCACGTCCACATAGGCGGCCGCGCCTGCGCTCTGCGCTGCCGTCACCTGTGCGCTTTGCGCGAGCCCCGGCATCAGCAGGGCGCAGCACAGCCAGGGCGCCAATTTGTTGAATGAACCCATACCACGTCCTTGTATCAAGAGGCGCCGGGCAGCCCCGACGCCGACATCGAGAAGCCCGGCTCGCTGGGCGAACAGGGCTCCCGTGGGCTAGCGTATACCCGCGCCGGCCAGGGACTCCGGCGACCACTTCGCCTTGGACAGGGGGGCGCCATACTTGATGCCGCCATGGGGGCCCACCACACCGTTGATGTTGTAGGTGCCCGCCACCAGGTCATAGATCATGAAGGGGGTGGCATCCGGGGTCTGCTTGTCGTAGCTCTGGCTCAGGAAGGCGAAGGAGCCGCGATAGAGCTGACCACGGGCGTCGTACTGATCGGACGCCAGGGCCATCCAGCTGTCCTCGTCCAGGTAGAAGCGACGCTTGGCGTAGATGTGGCGCTCGCCGGCCTTGAGGGTCCCCTCCACCACCCAGACCCTGTGTTTCTCCCAGCGCACGTGATCCGGCGACAGGAAGTTCGGGGTGGTCAGCGCCCGGGCATCGGGCTCGTAGGTCAGCTTGTAGGTGTTGTAGGGAACGATCATCTCCTGCTTGCCCACCAGCTTCCAGTCGAAGCGGTCCAGCGCGCCGTTGAAGACGAAGACGTCGTCATAGGTGCCGGCGCCCGAGGTGCCCGGGTTCGGGGTGTCATAGGCCAGGTTCGGCGCCAGCTTGACCCGGCGCTGCCCCGGCAGGTACTGCCAGGCCTTGCGCGGCTGCTCCAAGGGGTTTGCGGCATCGCGCAGCATGATGGCTTCACCGGCGCGGCGGGCGGGCCCGGTGTAGTAAAGCTTCATCTGGTAGTAGGTATCCCTGGCCGAGATGGGTCTCTTCATGTCCTCGTAGATGGCGTAGTTGATGAACGCCTGCCCCGTGGTGGAGAGCGCCGCCGTGCCTGCGGCATCGACGTTCCAGGAGTCGTACTTGGTGGCGATGTTCACCCCCTGATAGCGCAGCAGGAAGTTCCACATGGCCTCGGCCCCGGTCTGCGGGATCGGGAAGGGAATGCCCGGCAGCACCTTGTCCACCGCGAGCCCCCCCTCCAGGGTCTGGGCGCTGACGGCGTTCAGCCTGGTGTTGTCCAGCACCTCCCTGGGCAGCGCCACGCTGCGGTGGGTCGGGTAGACATCCACCCGGAAGTCAGGGAAGCGCTTGAGCAGCTCCGCCGTGGTGGCGGTCAGCGCCCCCTTGTACTGGCCTGCGTTCTTGCCGTCGATCACCAGCAGGGGCTTGTCGCTCGCATAGGGGTCAGGGCGCATGCTGTCGCCCGCCTTGAAGCCGGCCGGCGGGGTGGTCAGGCCGCCGGTATAGGCGGGGATGGAGCCATCGGCGTTGGCCGCCGCGTCGGCGCCCACCCCGGTCAGGCTGGTGCCGAGCTTGCCCGCCTCGCTCGCGGAAACGGCCGCCTGGGCCTGGCCGGCAAAGGCCAGGGCGAGGGAGAGGGCCAGCAATGTTTGTGTAGGTTTCATCATCTCGTTCTCCGACTCGGTCGCTTGACTCAATAGGTGGTCTTCAGGGTCAGGTAGATGGCGCCCCTGTCTTCCGTGGTGGCGCCGCCACCGGAGAAGGAGGAGTAGCCGCCGGCATAACAGGTGGTGCGCTGGGCGCCGTCTAGGGCGTTGGGGGTAGCCCCGTCCCTGGCGCCATCGTTACAGTCGGCGGACTTGCCGAAGGAGTCCACGTACTTCAGATCGACGAAGTACTGGTTGTAGATGGTCGCGCCGAGGCCGACCGCGTAGTTGCCGGTCTCCTTCGCCCCGCCCGCCTGCACCGGCGAGATGCCGGACAGACCCCAGTTCACCGACAGCGGCATGGTCATGTCGACGCCGGGGAAGACCTGATACCAGGTGGGGGTGAAGTTGACCGCCAGGCCCCAGTTGTCACGGGTCGGCTTGTCGATGCCCTGGTAGCTCTCCTCGCCCTTGTAGAGCGCCTTGTTGTGCTCGTCCAGGCTCAGCAGGTTGCTGTAGTAGAGCTCGGCCAGCAGGGCGGCGCCGTCGAACAGCGTGGTGTCGGCTATGGTCATCAGGCCGTTCAGGGTCCAGTGCAGGGTGTCGCCGGTGGCGCTGTAGCCGTCGGAATCATCGGTGATCACCCCGGTGCCGGCGTGGCGGGGGGGCAAGGCACCGAAGCCATTGGCCAATCCACCAGGCCCTGCGGCACTGAGCAGCGCAGGGATGCTGGCGAGCGGCATCTTGTGGCGATAGTTCAGATCGCTGCCCACGCTCACCCCGGCGATGTCCTTGGAGAGGCTCAGGCCGAAGATGTCGATGCTCTCGCCGTAGGCCAGGGAGTAGCTGGTGGTGGCGATGGACTGGCGCAGGTTCGGGATGGCGCCGCCCGGCAGCGGCGCGGCGCCGCGAATGGTCATGCCGCGGGCATCCAGTACCGCCTGGGGCAGGATGTCCGCGGTGCGGCGGTAGAAGGCCCCCAGAGTGGCGTCCAGCGCCTCGGGGGACCACTTGGCCATGATGCCCCAGTCGCCGTGCTTGCCCGGCTCGATGTCGGTGCCGCGGCGGATGTTGGTCAGGGTGCCGTTCGGCCCGGCGAGACCCGGCCCGCCGGTGTGCCCCAGCAGGAAGGACTGGGCGCCGAAGCCCACCAGATCGGAGCTGCCGTAATAGGTGCCGGCCTCCGGCAGGCGGGCGGCGTCCCACTCCAGGAAGTACTGGGCGGCGAAGGTCCACTCGGGGTTCAGGGTGAAGGAGGCGGAGACCTGGTTGCGCGGCACGAACAGCTCCTTCGCCTCCGTGCCCGGGGAGGCCGCGAGTTTCGCCAGATCCAGGCCCGACTGGCCGTAGCTCAGGGAGTGCACCGGGTTGAGCAGGGTCTCCCCCCAGTAGACGTTGTGCTGGCCCACCTTGAAGCTCAGCAGCGACTCCTCGCCGACCTCCATGCTGTGGAACACGAAGGCGTCGAGGATCTCGCCGGAGGGGCCGTGGTAGTAGCGGTTCGCATAGTCGCTCAGGTGAGCATTGGCCGCCACGGGCGGCTGGCCGACGATCCCCGAGGTGGCACTATTGCCGTTGATGAAGGGGTTGTCATCGGCGCCGACGTCGCGATAGGCGTAGTCATACCAGCTGGCGGCACTGACACGGAAACCTGTGTTGCCCTTGTTCACCACGTCCAGCTCGGTCAGCAGATCGAAGCGGGTGGCCACTGTGTCCCCGGCGTCCTTGAAGTTGTAGTCGCCGTCGTTGTTGTTCGGGGTGGCAAGCATGCGGGAGTCCGCACTCTCGGTGCGCACGCCATAGTTGAATTTACCTGTGTTGTCGAAACGCACGGACCACTCTTCACTGCCCGTGTCGATCTCGACCGCCTGAACGGTGGGCAGGAGAGCGGCCGCGATGGCCGTCGCCAGCAGGCTGAGGCGCAGGGCACCGCAACCATGACTCGTGTGCTTGTAATCCATTACAGTCTCTCCGAGTGTCGTCATCTGATGTCGTTGTTGTTATCTGTCTGAGCGCCGTTTCCGTTGGCTTTTTTATTGATGCAAGCGGGATGACCTGGCTATGGCGCACCGCCTTGTTCGGCTCCTGGATGCAGCTCTGTTTTTGCATCGGCCCCGGGGTGTCGCTCGCGCTGATGACGCGGTCTCTCTCTTCTTGTGCGTCGACTGTAAGGCCTCCCTCCGGGGCCACGCTTGCCATTGAACGTCAGCCACTTTTCATTTGGTGACAGCCCAGGGGGGCGAAGACGACGAGGGCTGAAAACGGTGTCAACCAGCCCCGATGCCGGGCCCATCAGCCCTGTCGGGCGGCAGGGTCAGGTAGTGTGGGAGGGGTGTTCGGGGCGAAGGAAAACGGGGCGAGGAAAATAAAAACGGCGGGGAAAGGCCAGGCCCCTTCCCCGCCGGAAAACCGCGCGCTCAGCGCGCGATGGCGCAGCCGGTCGCGGCCTGCAACTGTTCGAATGCGATGCCGGGGGCCAGCTCCACCAGCCTGAGGCCGTGCGGGGTGACGTCCAGCACGGCGAGATCGCTGATGATGCGATCCACCACCCCGACCCCGGTCAGCGGCAGGTTGCACCACTCCAGTATCTTGTGCTCACCGTTCTTGGCGCAGTGCTCCATCAGCACCACCACCCGCTTGACCCCGGCCACCAGATCCATGGCGCCCCCCATCCCCTTGACCATTTTGCCGGGGATCATCCAGTTCGCGAGATCGCCGCGCTCGGACACCTGCATGGCCCCGAGCAACGCCAGGTTGATGTGGCCACCGCGGATCATGCCGAAGCTCTCCGCGCTGTCGAAGAAGCTGCTGCCGGGCAGGGTGGTGATGGTCTGCTTGCCGGCGTTGATGAGGTCCGGATCCAGCTCCTCCTCACTCGGGAAGGGGCCTATGCCGAGCAGGCCGTTCTCGCTCTGCAGCCACACCTCCATCCCCTCCGGGATATAGTTGGCCACCAGGGTCGGCAGGCCGATGCCGAGGTTCACATAGAAGCCGTCCTGCAGCTCCCTTGCGGCGCGCTGCGCCATCTCTTCACGGGTCCAGGCCATGGTTAACTCCTCACTGTCCGCACTTCGATACGTTTCTCGGGGTTGGGGTTCAGGACCAGCCGCTGCACATAGATGCCGGGCAGGTGGATCTCGTCCGGGGCCAGCTCCCCCACCTCGACGATCTCCTCCACCTCGGCGACGCAGACCCGGCCCGCCTTGGCGCAGAGCGGGTTGAAGTTGCGGGCGGTCTTGTTGAACATCAGGTTGCCCGCCCGATCCGCCCTGGCCCCCTTGATGATGGCCAGATCGGCGGTGAGGGAGTGCTCCATCACGTACCACTCCCCGTCGAACTGACGGGTCTCCTTGCCCTCGGCGATCAGGGTCCCGTAACCGGTCCTGGTGAAGAAGGCGGGAATGCCGGCGCCGCCGGCCCGCAGCTTCTCGGCGAGCGTGCCCTGGGGGGTGAACTCCAGCTCCAGCTCGCCGGCGAGATATTGGCGCTCGAACTCCTTGTTGCCCCCCACGTAGGAGGAGATCATCTTCCTGATCTGGCGGCTGTAGAGCAGCGGCCCGAGGCCGAACTCGTCCACCCCGCAGTTGTTGCTGATGACGGTGAAGCCGCGCTTGCCGGTCTCGCGCAGCGCCTCGATCAGCCGCTCGGGGATGCCGCACAGGCCGAAGCCCCCCGAGGCGATGGTGATGCCGTCCTGCACCAGATCGCCGAGGGCGGCCTGGGCGCTGGGATAAATCTTGTTCATGGATACCTCTCTGGCTAGTCCGTTGGCCACGGGGGCGCGTTCGTTTTATGACCGTTTTCGTTATTCGGCGCAGTGTCGCATTCACAACCCCCTCCCAGCCTCCCCCTTCATAAGAGGGAGGAGCTATTTAGCTCCCACCCCTGCCAAGGGGAGGGGTGGGGTTTCTCTATTCGTTACGGCTTGATGCCCCAGTGCATCAGCACCAGCACCAGGGCGACGAGGAAGGCGGTCTCCCCCACCATCAGCAGGATGGGTTTGATGCCGACCGAGGCCAGCTCCTTCAACTGGGTCTTCATGCCGATGGCGGCGATGGCGATCACCAGGCACCAGCGCGACAGATCGTTGACCCCGCTCTGGACCAGGGCGGGCACCCAGCCGGTGCTGTTGATGCAGGCCAGCACCAGGAAGCCGACGGCAAACATGGGCAGCAGCGGCGGGCGCTTGTCCAAGGCGCCGTCCGCCCCCTGCATCCGGGTGATCATGGCGGCGGCGACGATCACCGGCAGCAGCATGGCGACCCGCATCAGCTTGACCACGGTGGCCACGTCCCCGGTCTCGGTGGACATGCTGTAGCCCGCCCCCACCACCTGGGCCACGTCGTGGATGGTGGCGCCGAGGAAGACCCCCGCCTCCACCGGCGTCAGCTCGAAGAAGCGGGCGATCATGGGGTAGGTGATCATCGCCAGCGTCGAGAGCACCGAGACCCCGATCACCGTGAACAGGGTGGCGCGCTCCTTCTGGGGATGATTGGGCAGGGAGGCGGCCAGGGCCAGGGCGGCGGAGGCACCGCAGATGGCGGTGGCACCGCCGGTCAGCATGCCGAACAGACGCTGGAAGCCCATCCACTTGGCCACCACCACCGACAGGCCGATGGTCACCACCACCAGGGTCACCACTAGGACAACCGGCATCCAGCCGAGCTCGGCGATCTGGCCCAGGGTGATGCGCATGCCGAGCAGGGCCACCCCGATGCGCAGCACGCTGCGAGCCGTGAACGCGATCCCCTCCTTGCAGCTCCCCTCGGCGCTGAGGAAGTTCAGGGCCATGCCGAGCAGCAGGGCAAACAGCAGCACGGGGGCGCCGTAGTGCTCGGCCAGGAAGGTGGCGGCGGCGGCCACCACCAGGCTGACCGCCATGCCGGGGGCCAGCTCGCGCACCCGCGAGACGCGGGCGGTGACGGCGGGGTTCAACGCGTGCATGGGATGCCCTCCTCCGGTGCAACGACGATATGGAGCTGGTCGCCCGCCCGCTCGACCGGGTAGCGGTTGACCCTGAGCTGGGTGGAGCCCAGCAGATAGCCGGTGTTCAGGTTGAAGCGCAGGCCGTGGGCGCAGCACTGGATCACCTCTCCCTCCAGCTTGCCGCCGCAGAGCGACGCCCCCTGGTGGGGGCAGCCGTCGTCGATGGCGTGGAAGCGGCCATCGATGTTGAACAGCACCAGGCTCCTGCCCCCCTCCTCGATCAGGGCGCGCTTGCCCGGCGCCGGCACCCGGCTGGCTGGCACGGCGATGCGCCTTTGCGCCGCCGTGCTCTCGGCCACGACGGCCTGACGCAGGCTGGCGAGCAGGCGCTCCACCGGCTGGGCCCCGGAGAGAACCCGTCCCCCCAGCACGAAGCTGGGTACCCCCCGGCTGGCGGCCCCCTCGGCGGTGCCGCAGAAGGGGCTGCCGTCCCCCTCCAGGCAACCCACCAGGGCGTCGGTGGCGAAACCGGCCGCGGCGGCCAGATCGAGCAGGGTATGACAGTCCCCCAGATCCCCCCCCTGCTGGAAGTGACAGGCAAACAGGGATTCCAGCAGCGCCTCGCACTGTTCAGGGGTGCCGAGCTCGCCGGCCCGCTGCCACAGGCGGTGGGCATCGGCGGTGTTCGGCATGCGGGGGATGCGGGTAAAGTCCAGCGCCACCCCGACGCCGGCCGCAGCCTCGCGCACCTGGGTCTGGCGCAGGCGCAGCGCCTGCTCGCCCCCCAGCCTCTGCAGGTAGAAGGCGTTGAAATCCTCCCCCCTGGCCGGCAGCTGGGGCAACAGCTGCACCCCGCGCCAGCGCAGCGTCACCTGCAACCCGGGGCGCTCGGCCCGCAGCAGTGCCAGGGCCTGGTCCAGCTGGCGCTTGCCGATCAGGCACCAGGGACAGATGAAATCGAAATAGACCTCTATGTTCAGCGTATTGTGCAGGGTACTGCCCATGCCCTTGTCTCCCTGTGATCAACCCCTATCCGGCGATCGTCGCCGGACGGATAAAACTCATGTGCCCCCAGGGCCTCAGCTCCTCGCCTCGGCGGGGGCCGGCTCGATGACGGAGGCGCCAGCGCCCCTGGGCTGCGACTCCCCCTCCAGCCGGGCCACGTCCTTGTGGTAGTGGCGCCTGGCATAGAGGAAGACGAGCGCCGCCGCGATGCTGATGAGGGGCACCAGCTGGAAGGCGTTGTCCAGCCCGATATGGTCGGAGACCTTGCCGGTGATGAAGGGACCGGGCGCCAGGCCCAGCAGGTTGTTGGCCAGCGTCAGGGTCGCGAAGGCGGTGCCGTGGATGCTGGCGTGGGTCAGGTTCGCCACCATGGCGCCGGCGGGGCCCGAGGTGCCGGTGGCGATGAACATGCCGAGGCAGATCAGGAGTATCTGCGCCAAGCCCACCGGCAGCGCGAACGCCAGGGAGAGCAGGACGCAGCTGCCGAGGCAATAAGCGATGGCGAGGCTTATCTTGCGATCCGGCCGCGCCTTGCACAGCCTGTCGCTCAGCATGCCGCACAGGATCATGCCGGCGCCGCTGCACAGCACTATGATGGCCGCCGCCGCCCCCGCCTTGTCCGTCGCCATGCCGTAGTAGCGGTTGAAGTAGCTCGGCATCCAGACGATGACGGTGCCGCCGACGAACAGCTGCAGGCCGCTACCCACATAGGCGGCGATCACCGAGCGGCTGGCATAGAGGCTGCGCAGCGGGCTGCGATCTCCAGCCTTGTCCTTGGCTGTGCGGCAAGGGGTCGCGATGCGCGACTCCTTCACCACCATGGGGTAGAGCGCCGCCAGCACCAGGCCGAACAGGGCCATGCCGGCGAAGGCCCAGCGCCAGCCCAGAAAATGGGCCAGCACGCCCCCGGTCGCCATGCCGAGCACTGAGCCGAACAGACCGCCCGAGATGAAGGCGCCGGAGAGGGTGGCCCGCATCTCCCGCGGGAAGACGGAGACCACCACGGCGATGCCGACGCTGCCGTAGGCGGCCTCCCCCACTCCCACCAGGAAGCGGGCGACGAACATCTGTTCGTAGTTCTGGGCCAGAGCGCAACCCAGGGTGGCCAGGCTCCAGAGGGCGGCCATCAGGGCCAGGCTCTTCACCCGCCCGAACCGGTCGGCGAGCAAAGAGAGCGGGAAGGTCAAGAGCCCGACCATGAGCGCGACTATGCCGCTCAGCAGGCCAAGCTGGGTATCCGAGAGCGCCCACTCCCCCTTGAGCATGGGGAAGACGGCGTTGAGCACCTGGCGCGACATATAGTCGGAGATGAGCAGACCGAAGGTCAGCGCAAACACTATCCAGGCATAGCGGCGGGGCACGGCAACCTTGCCGGCCTCGGCGTCGTCATCGATACGATACGTAGCCATACAATCCCTCGTGCTACTCCAAATTGGCAGGTTCCCGGTCTGGGTCCCGGTGGCCGGAGCCACCGGGCACCCACTACTGATACATCGCTCAGTTTACCGGATGCTGCATAGTGCAAGGGCTGCCGCCCTCTTGGCAAACGGTGTTGGCGGGTCGCGGCGTTTCTTTTTCACACCGCGACCCGACTGGCTCAGCGCTGCGGCACGCCGAGCTGACCCGGGACGCGATTCGGCGCCATGCCGTTGGCCTTCAGGGTCTCCTCGATGCTGTCGTACTGCACGCCGATGCGGTAGATGGCGCGGGCCTCCTTGCCATTGGCCACCTCGCGACCCAGTTCGTGGGCGACGCGCACGCACTGCTGGATCTGCTCCACCGAGCTCATGCGCTGGCCGTGCTGGCCTATGATGGTGTCCTCGATGCCGCAGCGCGGGTGCAGACCCATGGCCATGGCCATCATGTTGAACGGCAGCACGTTCTTGAGCAGGGACTCGGCGGTGACGCAGGCACCGTCTGGCGCACGGTGGACGAAGTTCATGAAGTTGAACGGGTTCGGGCCGTCGAAGCCGCCGCCGATGCCGATCCAGGTGAGGTTCAGCGGGCCCATGTAGATGCCCTTGCGCACCAGCCGCTCCAGGGTCTCCAGGGCGTGCATCCCGGTCAGCTGGAAGTGCGGCTGGATGCCGCTGGCCATCAGGCGCTTCAAGTGCTCGGCCACCCAGGCCGGGCCGGCCGGCACCGTCATCTCGCTGTAGGCGGCCTGGTAGGCGGGGTTCGCGAGCGAGGTGCCTTCCAGATACTCCGGATAGAGCAGCTCCATGATGTTCATCTGGGTGGTGTTGATGGCCACCGTGACCTGATCCGGTTTCGGGGTCAGCTCCGCCAGCATGTGGCGGGTGTCGTCGGAGAGCCACTTGGCCGCCTCCCCCTCGCTCTCGGGGGCGAAGGAGATGGAGCCGCCGACCTGGATGATCATGTCCGGCACCGCCTTGCGGACCCCGGCGATCAGCTCGTTGAACTTGGAGAGACGCTTGGAGCCGGTGCCGTCCAGCTCGCGCACATGCAGGTGCAGCACGGTGGCACCCGCCTCGTAGCAGTCGACCGCCTTCTGGACCTGCTCCTCCATGGTCACCGGGATGTCTTCCGGGAAGTCGCCCGGCGCCCACTCGGGGCCGTAGGGGGCGACGGTGATGACCACCTTCTCCATGTTTTCCGGGTGCAGGGAATCGTCAAAGAATTGCATCTGTTCATTCCTTAAATTGGCTGGCCTTCCATGAAGCGCCTGGCGTGGTGACATCCCCCGGGCGCGGGCCCGGGGATTGATCAGAAGGGCTTGTCGCCCATGATCCCGGCCCGCTCCATCTTGCGATGGCAGGGGGCATAATCCATGGCGGCGTAGTGCTGGGTACTGCGGTTGTCCCAGATGGCCACGCAGCCCGGCTGCCAGCGCCAGCGCACCTGGAACTCGGGGATATAGGCCTGGCTGATGAGGTAGCGCAGCAGATCGCTGCCCCCCATGCTGTAGTCCTGGCCGACGCGGACATTCGCCGGGGTGTGGTAGTTGGTGAAGTGGGTCGCGAAGGCGTTGACGAACAGGATCTTCTCGTCCGTCTCCGGGTGGGTGCGCACCACGGGGTGCTCGGCGTCCGGGAACATGGCCTTCAAGGCGAGCCGCTTCTCCATGGGCATGGCCGCCCCGAAGCTCGCCTCTATGCTGTGGCGGGCGCGCAGGCCGGCGATCTTCTGTTTGATCTCCTCGGGCAGCGCGGCGTAGGCCGCCGCCATGTTGGCCCAGAGGGTGTCCCCCCCCACCGGCGGACACTCCACGCAGCGCAGCACGCAGCCCATGGGCGGTTGCTCGCGCCAGGTGGCATCCGTGTGCCAGGCGTTCTCGTAGCGATCGTTGGGCACATCCGGCGACTTGTAGATGCGCACCAGACCGGGGTGATCCGGATCGCTGCCCGCCACCGGGTGATCCTCCAGCTCGCCGAAGCGGCGGGCGAAGGTCACGTGATCGCTGCGGCTCATCTCCTGATCCCGCAGGAACAGTACCTTGTGCCTGAGCAGTTGGGCGCGGATCTCGGCAAACAGCCCAGCGTCGTGGGCCGCGTCCGCCAGCTGGACGCCGCTGAGCTCGGCGCCGATATGGCAAGTCAGTTGTTCTACACGCATGTCTCTCTCCCTAGATGACAAGTCGGTGCTGCCAGAAGGGCCCCGGGCCCCGCCCGGGGACCCTGCTTAGATAACGAAGATGGAGGAGCCCGTGGTCTTGCGCGCCTCCAGATCCCGGTGGGCCGCCGCCGCATCCTGCAGCTCGTAGCGCTGGTTGATCTCGATCTTGATCCGGCCGCTGGCCACGTGGTCGAACAGCTCGTTCGCCAGGGCCGTCTTCTCCGCCGGATCGGCGATGTAGTCGGCGAGCGCCGGACGGGTCAGATAGAGGGAGCCCTTCATGGCCAGCAACTGGGGGTTGAAGCCGTCGATGGGGCCGGAGGCGGTGCCGACGCAGACCATGAGGCCGCGGCGCTTGAGGGAATCGAGCGAGCCCATGAAGGTGCTCTTGCCGACGCTGTCGAACACCACGTCAACGCCGGCGCCGCCGGTCAGGGCGCGCACCCGCTGGGCCACGTCCTCGTGGCTGTAATCGATGATGTAGTCGCAGCCGTGGGCCCGGGCCAGCTCGCCCTTGGCGTCGCTCGAGACGGTGCCGATCACCGTCAGCCCCAGCAGCCTGGCCCACTGGGCGACGATGAGGCCGACGCCCCCTGCCGCGGCGTGCAGCAAGATGCTGTCACCGGGTTTGAAGTCGTGGATGCGGCGCATCAGGTAGGCGGCGGTGAGGCCGCGCATGGTCATGGCGGCGGCGGTCTCGCAGGGGATGTTGTCCGGCAGGCGGATGAGGGGGGCGGCCGGGATCAGTCGCTCGGTCGAATAGGCGCCGAGTGTATTGATGAAGCCGGTGTAGGTGACGCGATCGCCGACGGCGACGCTGGTGACGCCCTCGCCCACCGCCTCCACCACCCCGGCCGCCTCGACCCCCAGGCCGTTGGGCAGCGGGATCGGGTAGGTGCCGTTGCGAAAATAGGTGTCCGCGTAGTTCAGGCCGACCGCGGCGTGGCGCAGCCGTACCTGGCCAGGCCCGGGTTCACCGACCGAGACCTCTTCGTAGCGCAGGACCTCGGGGCCCCCGGTTTCATAGAAGCGTATGGCGTTGGCCATGGCTGTTCTCCAGATTCATTCATGGGTGAAAACATCGTCCAGAGTGAATCTAGGGATTTACGTGAACGTCCGCTTTGCATCGGGCGACAGCCACTTTTCATCTCATGACACCCCCCTGCTAACCCGTTGCCCCCCCTCGGGGAAGAGGCCAGAATCGGCCCTGCTCCACCAAGGCGGCGCCATGGCATTGACCAGGCGCACCTGGGGAAGAAAGAGCTATCCGATTGAATAAAAAGCAGTTATCAGAAGGGAAGCCGCCGGTGCCCGCAGATTGACGGGCCTTGGACCTAAGCATAATTGACGTTGACGTAAACGTAGTGTGAGATGGTGGTATTCACAGCCAGCATCCACAGCAGACAAGCACCCCATGAAAGGAGTCACCATGTCCAACCTATCCCCCTCGGCCGGGACGCGTTTTCGCACTGCCCTGGCCAACGAGAAGCCCCTGCAGATCGTCGGCACCATCAACGCCTACATGGCGCTGATGGCCGAGCGCAGCGGCTTCCAGGCCCTCTACCTCTCCGGCGCCGGGGTGGCGAACGCCTCCTTCGGCCTGCCGGATCTCGGCATGACCTCCATGAACGACGTGCTGATCGACGCCGAGCGCATCACGGCCGCGACCCAGGTGCCGCTCCTGGTGGACATCGACACCGGCTGGGGCGGCGCCTTCAACATCGCACGCACCATTCGCGCCTTCGAGCGCGGCGGGGTGGCCGCCGTCCACATGGAGGATCAGGTGGCCCAGAAGCGCTGCGGCCACAGGCCGAACAAGGCGGTGGTCTCGGTTTCCGAGATGGTGGACAGGATCAAGGCGGCGGTGGATGCCCGCCAGGACGAGGACTTCGTCATCATGGCCCGCACCGACGCCCTGGCGGTAGAGGGGCTGGGCTCGGCCCTGGAGCGCGCCGCCGCCTATGTGGAGGCAGGCGCCGACATGATCTTCGCCGAGGCCGTGACCGAGCTGAACCAGTACGATCGCTTCAAGCAGGCGGCCGGGGTGCCCATCCTCGCCAACATGACCGAGTTCGGCAAGACGGAGCTGTTTGACAAGGAGGCACTCGCTGCCCACGGTGTCGACATGGTGCTCTACCCCCTGAGCGCCGCCCGCGCCGCCAACCAGGCCGCCCTCAACGTCTATCAGACGCTTCGCCGCGACGGCCACCAGCGCGCCGTGGTCGACACCATGCAGACCCGGGAGTCCCTCTACGACTTCCTCGGCTATCACCATTACGAGCAGACCCTGGACAGGCTCTTCACCAAGGACCTGTCTACCAAGGAATAAGACGGCGACCGGCCGTCTCATGCTGGCGGCCGGCGCTTCAACGGACTGAATGAGGAAACATGTGATGAGCGCCATTCCCGAAACCACCGGCTTCAAGCCGAAGAAATCCGTCGCCCTCTCCGGCACCGCCGCCGGCAACACGGCCCTGTGCACCGTCGGCCTCTCCGGCAACGACCTGCACTACCGTGGCTACGACATCCTGGACGTGGCCACCAGCTGCGAGTTTGAAGAGATAGCCCACCTGCTGGTGCACGGCCATCTGCCCAATGTGGCGGAGCTCGCCGCCTACAAGGCCAAGCTCAAGGCCCTGCGCGGCCTGCCCACCGGGGTCAGGACCGCCCTGGAGCAGCTACCCCCGAGCGCCCACCCCATGGACGTGATGCGCACCGCGGTCTCCGTGCTGGGCTGTCTGTCGCCGGAGAAGGACGATCACAACCACCCGGGTGCCCGCGACATCGCCGACAAGCTGATGGCCTGCCTCGGATCCGTGCTGCTCTACTGGTACCACTTCAGCCACAACGGCAAGCGCATCCATGTAGAGACCGACGACGACTCCATCGGCGGCCACTTCCTGCACCTGCTGCACGGGCACAAGCCGCGTGACTCCTGGGTGCGCGCCATGCACACCTCCCTCATCCTCTACGCCGAGCATGAGTTCAACGCCTCCACCTTCACCGGCCGCGTCATCGCCGGCACCGGCTCCGACATGTACTCCTGCATCACGGGGGCCATCGGTGCCCTGCGCGGACCCAAGCACGGCGGCGCCAACGAGGTGGCCTTCGAGATCCAGAAGCGCTACGAGAACCCGGACGAGGCGGAGGCCGACATTCGCGCCCGGGTCGAGAAGAAAGAGGTGGTCATCGGCTTCGGCCACCCTGTCTACACCGTCTCGGACCCGCGCAACAAGGTGATCAAGGAGGTGGCGCGCGAGCTCAGCCAGGAGCAGCACAACACCAAGATGTTCGACATCGCCGAGCGCCTTGAAGAAGTCATGTGGGACGCCAAGAAGATGTTCCCGAACCTGGACTGGTTCAGCGCCGTCAGCTACCACATGATGGGCGTGCCCACCGCCATGTTCACCCCGCTGTTCGTCATCGCCCGCACCTCAGGCTGGTCGGCCCATGTCATCGAGCAGCGCATCGACGGCAAGATCATCCGTCCGAGCGCCAACTACGTCGGCCCGGAGGATCTCCAGTTCGTGCCGCTCAAGGAGCGCAAGTGATGATCAACAGCCAATATCGCAAGCCCCTGCCCGGCACGGCGCTCGACTACTTCGACGCCCGTGAGGCGGTCGAAGCCATCCAGCCCGGCACCTGGGACAGGCTCTCCTACACCGCCCGCGTCCACGCCGAGAACCTGGTTCGCCGGTGCGATCCGGCCATCCTCGGTGAGTGCCTCGACCAGATAGTGCACAACAAGCGCGATCGCGACTTCCCCTGGTTCCCGGCGCGCGTGGTATGCCACGACATCCTGGGCCAAACCGCCCTGGTGGACCTAGCGGGCCTTCGCGACGCCATCGCCGATCAGGGTGGTGATCCCGCCCAGGTGAACCCCGTGGTGCCGGTGCAGCTGATCGTCGACCACTCGCTGGCCGTCGAATGCGGCGGCTTCGACCCGCAAGCGTTCGAGAAGAACCGCGCCATCGAGGATCGCCGCAACGAGGATCGCTTCCACTTCATCAACTGGACCAGGCAGGCGTTCAAGAACATCGAGGTGATCCCGCCAGGCAACGGCATCATGCACCAGATCAACCTGGAGAAGATGTCGCCGGTCATCCACGCCGATCGCGGCCTGGCCTACCCGGATACTTGCGTCGGCACCGACAGCCACACCCCCCATGTGGACGCCCTCGGCGTCATCGCGGTGGGGGTGGGCGGACTGGAGGCCGAGAACGTGATGCTGGGGCGCGCCTCCTGGATGCGGCTGCCGGAGATCGTCGGTGTGGAGCTGACCGGCAAGCCGCAACCCGGCATCACCGCCACCGATCTGGTGCTGTCCCTCACCGAGTTCCTGCGCCAGCAGAAGGTGGTCGGCGCCTATCTGGAGTTCCGTGGCGAGGGCGCCGCCGCCCTCACCCTCGGCGATCGCGCCACCATCTCCAACATGGCGCCGGAATATGGCGCCACCGCGGCCATGTTCTTCATCGACCAGCAGACCCTCGACTACCTCAAGCTCACCGGCCGTGACGACGAGCAGGTCAGGCTGGTGGAGATCTACGCCAGGGAGGCGGGCCTCTGGGCCGACGCCCTGGCGGCAGCCCAGTACGAGCGCGTGCTGCACTTCGACTTGTCGACCGTGGTACGCACCCTGGCGGGCCCCTCCAACCCCCACCGCCGCCTGCCGGTATCCGCCCTGGCGGAGCGCGGCATCGCGGTGGATCTGGACAAGGCCCGCGCCCAGGAGGCGGACGGCCTGCTGCCCGATGGCGCCGTCATCATCGCCGCCATCACCAGCTGCACCAACACCAGCAACCCGCGCAACGTCATCGCCGCAGGCCTCCTGGCCCGCAACGCCAACAGGCTCGGCCTCAGCCGCAAGCCCTGGGTGAAGTCCTCCCTGGCACCTGGCTCCAAGACAGTCGCGCTTTACCTGAAAGAGGCCGGACTGGACGACGAGCTGGAGCAACTCGGCTTCGGCGTGGTGGCGTTTGCCTGCACCACCTGCAACGGCATGTCAGGTGCGCTGGATCCCGCCATCCAGCAGGAGATCATCGACCGGGATCTCTACGCCACGGCGGTGCTGTCGGGCAACCGCAACTTCGACGGCCGCATCCACCCCTACGCCAAGCAGGCGTTCCTCGCCTCCCCGCCCCTGGTGGTGGCCTACGCCATCGCCGGCACCATCCGCTTCGACATCGAAAAGGATGTGCTGGGGGTGGTGAACGGCAAGGAAATTCGCCTCAAAGACATCTGGCCGAGCGACGAGGAGATCGACGCCGTGGTCAAGGCCTCGGTGAAGCCGTCCCAGTTCCGCCAGGTCTATATCCCCATGTTCACCCTCGAGGAGGATAAAGGCCCCAAGGTGGCGCCGCTTTACGACTGGCGCCCGCAGAGCACCTATATCCGTCGCCCCCCCTACTGGGAGGGGGCCCTGGCGGGTGAGCGCACCCTCAAGGGGATGCGGCCGCTGGCGCTGTTGCCGGACAACATCACCACAGACCATCTCTCCCCCTCCA
Organism: Aeromonas sp. R7-4; assembly: GCF_040908055.1. NCBI lineage: Bacteria > Pseudomonadati > Pseudomonadota > Gammaproteobacteria > Aeromonadales > Aeromonadaceae > Aeromonas > Aeromonas sp. R7-4. The sequence continues at coordinate 29,773 of NZ_JBFODA010000022.1, read as the reverse complement.
ACGCCATACTGCGCAGCAGCGCGGCGGGCGAGTACCTGGCGAAGATGGGCCTGCCGGAGGAGGACTTCAACTCCTACGCGACCCACCGCGGCGACCACCTGACCGCCCAGCGCGCCACCTTCGCGAACCCCCAGCTGGTCAACGAGATGGCTGTGGTGAACGGCGCGGTGAAGAAGGGATCCCTCGCCCGGGTCGAACCGGAGGGCCGGGTGATGCGGATGTGGGAGGCCATCGAGACCTACATGGCGCGCAAGCAGCCGCTCATCATCGTGGCCGGTGCCGACTACGGCCAGGGCTCGTCCCGGGACTGGGCGGCCAAGGGGGTGCGGCTGGCCGGGGTGGAGGTGATAGCGGCGGAAGGCTTCGAGCGCATTCATCGCACCAATCTCATCGGCATGGGGGTGCTGCCGCTGGAGTTCAAGCCGGGCACCACCCGCCTGACCCTGGGCCTTGATGGCACCGAGACGTACGATGTGGTGGGTGAGCGCCAGCCGCGCGCCGATCTCGTGCTCGTTGTGCGCCGCCAGAGCGGCGAGGTGCTGGAAGTGCCCATGACCTGCCGCCTCGACACCGCCGAGGAGGTCTCGGTCTACGAGGCCGGTGGCGTGCTGCAACGCTTCGCCCAGGACTTCCTGGCGTCGACCGCGCACAAGGCCGCGAGCTAACGCCACCTCAAGACGGCAGCCACCCTGGCTGCCGTCTTCTATCCCGAACAAGCACGATCAGGACAATCTCTATGGCCCACACACCACAAGTCAGAATCCCGGCCACCTATATTCGCGGCGGCACCAGCAAGGGGGTCTTCTTCCGTCTGCAGGACTTGCCCGAGCGCTGCCAACAGCCGGGCCAGGCCCGCGACAAGCTGTTTATGCGGGTCATCGGCAGCCCGGACCCTTACGGCGCCCACATCGACGGCATGGGGGGCGCCACCTCCTCCACCAGCAAGTGCGTGATCCTCTCCAGGAGCAGCCAGCCCGATCACGACGTGGATTACCTCTACGGCCAGGTCGCCATCGACAAGGCGTTCGTGGACTGGAGCGGCAACTGCGGCAACCTCTCCACCGCCGCGGGGGCCTTCGCCATTCACGCAGGACTCCTGGATCCGGCCCGCATCCCGGACAACGGCATCTGCGTGGTGCGGATCTGGCAGGCCAATATCGGCAAGACCATCGTTGCCCACGTGCCGGTGACCAACGGCCAGGTGCAGGAGACCGGCGCGTTCGAGCTGGACGGGGTCACCTTCCCCGCCGCCGAGATCGTGCTGGAGTTTCTCGATCCCTCAGACGATGGCGAGGAGGGCGGCGCCCTCTTCCCCACCGGCAACCTGGTGGATGAGCTGGAGGTGCCGGATTCTGTTGTAAAGAGCGGCACCTTGAAAGCGACCATGATCAGCGCCGGCATCCCCACGGTCTTCGTTAACGCCGAAGAAATTGGCTACACAGGCACCGAGCTGCGCGAGGCCATCAACACCGATCCACAAGCCCTGGCCCGTTTCGAGCAGATCCGCATCGCCGGCGCCCTGCGCATGGGGCTCATCAAGAGCGCCGAAGAGGCGGCCACTCGCCAGCATACACCGAAGATCGCCTTCGTCGCGCCGGCCAAGGACTACAGCACCGCCAGCGGCAAGGAGGTCAACGCGAGCGAGATCGACCTGCTGGTGCGGGCCCTCTCCATGGGCAAGCTGCACCACGCCATGATGGGCACCTGCGCGGTGGCCATCGGCACCGCGGCGGCCATTCCCGGCACCCTCGTCAATCTGGCCGCGGGGGGGGGCGAGCGCGAGACGGTGCGCTTCGGCCACCCGTCCGGCACCTTGCGGGTGGGCGCAGAGGCGCGGCTGGTGAACGGGGAGTGGTCCGTCACCAAGGCGGTGATGTCCCGCTCCGCCCGCATCCTGATGGAGGGCTGGGTGCGGGTGCCGGGGGATGCGTTCTAGCCACCCCATCGGCGTTCGACCATAGAAAAGAGCCGAGGCGATCGCCCCGGCTCTCTTTGTTGCAGTGAGTTCACCCAGCAGTGTCCCGCCTCATTGCGGACGCGGCACGCACTCCACCTGGCGCGGGATATTCTTCTTCGCATCCCCTCCGATCAACTGCTTCACCTGACCGGCCGGACACCTGCCATCATCCACATAGCGCTTCTGCCCATGGGGCAGCGCCCCCGGGGGCGGATCCTGGCTCAGATATTCGATGGGGGCCGGCACCAGGGCGGCGCACCCCGTCATCAGTCCCGCCACCAGCAATGCCGCCAGCCACCTCACCCTCTTCCATGCAACCGCCATAGGCCACTCCCTCTGTGTGATCCGGATGCGCCGGGCTAGAGGCGCCCGGCCCGCATCGACTCAGGGGAGTGTAGCCATCCCGCCCCTTGGGCCGAAACCCGTCACGGGCGGCATTCCGACGATTCCAGACACAGCCGACACACGCCCTCCCCTGCCGCAGGCCAACCCTGACAACCGAGGAGGAAGGAGAGGCCTCGGCCCTCATGCCGCACAGGGGCGCCTTCAGGCTGGTCGACAGCCAGGCCGGGGAAGGGGGACGCCCTGCCATGGACAGGGGAGCGGTGCGGCCCAGAATGGCAACGACCTCCACTTGTTCATGCGCAATACATCTTTGCTCCGGGATAGTAGGCACCACGCAGGTGGGGAGGCGCTTGAAATCAGCGCTCGTCATCCACACATTCAGTGCATACAATGCGTTAACGAAGCACAATGGGTTGCTTCACCCGGAAATCAAGAGGACATCAAGATGGATACCCGTTCTATCTACACTGGCACCCAGGGTGCCGTGCGCGACACCAACAAGGTGCTGCGCAACACCTACATGCTGCTCTCCCTCACTCTTGGCTTCTCCGCCGTGGTAGCCGGGGTTGCGACCGTGATGAACCTGCCCCCCCTGCACTGGGCCGTGTTCCTCATCGGTGTCTACGGTCTGATGTTCCTGACCGAGAAGAACCGCGACAACGGCATGGGGCTGGTATTCACCTTCGCCCTGACCGGCCTGCTGGGCTATAGCCTCGGCCCCATCATCAACATGTACATGAACAACGGCGGCGGCGAGATCGTGATGACGGCGCTGGGCGGTACCGCGCTCACCTTCTTCGGCCTGTCTGCCTATGCCCTGACCACCAAGCGGGATCTCTCCTTCCTCGGCGGCATGCTGTTCGTCGGGTTCTGGGTGCTGCTGGTGGCCATGGTTGCCAACATCTTCCTGCAGATGAGCGCCCTGAGCCTGGCCCTGTCCGCCATGTTCATGCTGTTCTCCTCCGGCGCCATCCTGCTGACCACCCAGCAGATCGTGCGCGGCGGCGAGACCAACTACATCTCCGCCACCGTCACCCTGTATGTCTCCATCTACAACATCTTCCTGAGCCTGCTGAGCCTGCTTGGCGGCAACCGCAACTGATGGATGCTTAAGATGCACAAGACCCCGCTTCGGCGGGGTTTTTATTGGCACCTGTTTCTGTCAGGATAAGTTGCAAATCAAGGATATGAAGCTAAGTGGCCCTGATCCAAATCAGGGCCGTTTCGTTGTCGACGGGTTATGCTTTCGCTTTCGTTTCGCTCAAGGGTTGCCTTCATCCCATGCCGATGGATTTCTCCGGACTGCTGCGCCGGCTGCTGACCGACAGCCGCATCGATGTCACTTCGCTCAAGGGTGGTGCCTAGCATGCCCATGGACTTCTCCAGTTTGCTGCGCCGACTGCTGACAGACAGCCACATCTATTTCGCCCTCAAGGTCCTGCTCGCCATCCTGGGGCTGCTCGCTTTTGCGCTGGCCACCGGCGACATCCAGCTCACAGTGCTGCTCTCCCTCGGGGTGGTGGCGGGGGCCATCGCCGAGACCGACGACAGTCTCTGGGGCCGAGTCAAGAACCTCGCCATGACGCTGGTGTGCTTCCTGTTCGCCTCATTGTGCGTCCAGTATCTTTTCCCCACCCCCTGGCTCTTTGCCCTGGGACTCGCTGGGTCCACCTTCCTCTTCGTGATGGTGGGAGCCCTCGGTCAGCGTTACGCCACCATCAGCTTCGGCTCCCTGCTCATCGCCATCTACACCATGCTGGGGGCCGCCAAGGCACCGGATCTGCTCTATCAGCCGCTGGCACTGGGGGCCGGCGCCCTCTGGTACGGCCTGGTGTCGCTGGTCTGGCTCTGGCTGCTGCCCTACAAGACCCTGCACGAACAGCTGGCCCAGAGCTACTTCGCCCTCGCCCGCTACCTGCAGGAGAAGTCCCGCTTCTTCCCGGCGGACGAGCACGGCGCCCAGGCCATCCGCCACAACCTGGCCCAGCTCAACATAAACCTGGTCAACGCCCTGAACCAGGCCAAGACGGCGCTCAATGCGCGCCTCCATGCCCCCGGCCGCCACGGGGTGGCCCCCGAGCTCGCGGGCCTGCTGCGCCTCTACCTGCTTGCCCTGGAGATCCAGGAGCGGGCCACCTCCAGCCACTACCCCTACAGCAAGCTGGAAGCCGAGCTCAAGCAGGGCATCGTCCTCGACGGCTTCCAGGAGGTGCTGTCACAGCTTGCCGACGCCTGTCAGCAGCTCGGCTACGCCATCCTGGTGCACAAGCCCTACACCCACCACAAACGCATTCACTGGACCCTGGAGGCCCTCGGCGATCAGCTGGAGTTCACCCACCTCAAGCAGCACTACCCCAAGACCCTGCTGACGCCGATGAAGTTCCTGCGCCGCAACCTGGCCAGCATCAACCAGCTGCTGCAAAGCGCCGAGGAGCTGCAAAACCCCGCCGCGCCGTCCACCAGCCTGCCTCCCCTGGCACGACCGGTCGCCCTGCCCCTGCTGGCATTGGTCAGGCAGCACCTGACCCCGAACTCCATGGTGTTTCGTCACGCCCTGCGGCTCTCGCTGGGCCTGGTGGTGGGCTATGGCATCCTGCAGGCATTCAGCCTGGACAAGGGGTACTGGATCCTGCTCACCGTGCTCTTCGTCTGCCAGCCGAGCTACAGCGCCACCCGCCGTCGCCTAGTGCAGCGGATGCTCGGCACCTTCGCCGGCATCCTCATCGGCGTGCCCGTGCTCTGGCTCTTCCCCGAGCTGCACCTGCAGCTCGGGATCATGGGGCTCGCCGCCTTCCTGTTCTTCACCCAGGTGCGCAGCAACTACAGCGCCGCCGTCTGCTTCATCACCCTCTACGTGCTGATGGCGTTCAACCTGCTGGATGGCATCGGCTTCGCCATCCTGGGGCCCCGCCTGCTCGATACCCTGCTCGGCTGCCTGCTCTCCTACGCCCTGGTGGCCTGGCTCTGGCCCGACTGGCAATACAAGCGGCTGCCGACCCTGATTGCCAACTCCCTGTCCGCCAATGCGAAGTACCTCTCGGCGGTGCTCGCCAGCCTGCATCGCCAGCGGGACGAATCCCTCGACTACCGGGTGGCCCGCAAGTGCGCCCACCTCGCCGACAGCGAGCTGGCCATGGCCTGGCAGAGCATGCTGGTGGAGCCGAGCAAGCGCCGCCGCTTCCTGGATCTCTGCTTCACCCTCACCTGGCGCAACCACGCCCTGCTCTCCTACATCTCGGCGCTCGGGGCCCATCGCGACAAGCTCGAGCCCATCGAGGGGCTGGAGGAGATCAGCCGCCACATCAGCCAGACCCTGGAGCAGGCCGCCGGCCACCTGGCGGGGGAGATGCCGGCCCCGCTCGCGGGAGCCTGTCCGGCCATCGCTCCGGAGAGCAGCGAGGAGCAGCTGATGCTGAGCCAGCAGCTCACCCTCATCAGCCAGCTGGCGGACGAGCTGCTGATGCTGGCCAACGACGGCCAGTTGTTGACCCGGCAGGATCAGGCCTGAGGACGCGGATCTCGCGACCAGACCCCCTGGCGGCAGGGCCATGATCGGTAAAGGGACGCGGCGGAGCCTCCGCACCGGTTGCCGATCCGGGATCAAGGCGCTACCATGCCCGCCCAATCTCAATAACCCAGTCCCGACAGCCCCTTTGTGAGGAGCCCTTATGTCTGAGCATCATCAGCTGGAATTCAACGGCCAGGCCATCGAGACCGATGCCCAGGGCTATCTGCGCCACAGCGAGCAATGGAGCGAGGCGCTGGCCCTGGTGCTGGCCGAGAAAGAGGGGATAGTGCTGGAGGCGCCGCATTGGGAAGTGGTGCGGTTCGTGCGGGCCTTCTACCTGGAGTTCAACACCTCCCCCGCCATCCGCGCCCTGGTCAAGGCGATGGAAAAGCAGTACGGCCCGGAGAAGGGCAACAGCCGCTACCTCTACAAATTGTTCCCGGAGGGGCCCGCCAAACAGGCCACCAAGATCGCGGGCCTGCCCAAGCCGGTGAAGTGCATCTAGGCCTCCTCGGCTGCCCGATAGCCACACTGCCTCCCCCGTTTTGGACACAAAAAAAGACCGCGCCCATGTTGCCATGAGGCGCGGTCTTTTCATTTCATCACCCTGTCAGGGGTTGTAGGCCACCACTGAGCCGCTCAAGCCGGTCATCTGGCTGATCCGGCTCTGCATGCCCTGCAACTTTGCCTTGGAGACATCCGGCCCGATGAAGACCCGGTTGATCTGCCCCTGCACCGGGGTTCTCGGCGACGTCTGGGCCGAGTAGCCCGCCGCCCTCAGCTTGCTCACCAGGGCATTGACGCTGTCTGCATTCTTGAAGGCGCCGAGCTGCAGGATCCAGCTTCCCTGGGCCGACGTGGCGGCAGGAGCCGGGGCCGGCTGGGCCATCTTGCTCGCGATAAGATCATCCATGGATTTGATCTGGCCCGCCTGCGGCTTGGCCTCCACCGGCTTTTGCACCTCTACCGGCTTGGGGGGCACCGGCTTGGGCTTGGGTTGCTCCACCGGCTTCCTGGCGATCACTTCCGGCTTGGGCTCGGGTTTGGGCTGCGGCTTGGGTTGTGCCGCGGCCTGCACCGGCTGCTGCTGGGTGACGGGCGCCTGGTTGGTCACCGCCGGGTTGGTTCCCGCCTGATTGGCCAGGGTCACGGTGTCGCCGATCTCCTCCACCTGCCACTGGGTCGCGGCAGAGGCCTGCTGCTGGCTCGCCAGATGCTCGGCCGGCAGGGAGCTCGCCGCCGAGACCTGAAGGGCGGGCTTGGCGGGCTCCAGCTCCGGACGCAGCGGGATCTTGGCGAAGGCCTCGTCCTTCTGCTCCAGCTTGTTGCCGTCCATCAGGTCCGGCAGAAAGATGACCACCAGGGCGACCAGGATGACGGTCCCCACCAATCTGTTTTGAAACTTCGAAGCCAAGTTAATTCCCACCCATGTTGCTTAGTATTTTTGCAATTTTGCCGGCATCCACCATGAACGGCCCCTCACGCCATTCCGTTTTGAAACCTCAGCGCCAGGCAGCGCCCTGCCCGTGTCGCTGGACCCATGATGCGCAGAAACGGCTCAGGCGCTCGCCGCCAGCACGTCGGCGACAGTGTAAAACGAGCCGAACACGATGACCATATCGTCAGGACTCGACACGGCCAGAGCAGCCTCATAAGCCTCGCTCACCGACTCAAACTGCGCGGCCGGCCCCTGTTCACCCAGGGCGGCGGCCAGCTGGGCCGCCGTGGCGGCACGGGGACCGTGAAGGCTCGCGAGATACCACCCATCGACAAGCCCCTGAAGCTCCTTAAGGGAACCCGCCATGTCCTTGTCCTTGAGCATGCCCACCACGGCGCGGCGCTTGCCCTTGCAGGGAAGCAGGCGCAGCTGGCTCGCGAGATAGGCCGCCGAATGGGGATTGTGGGCCACGTCGACGATGACGGCGGGATCGCTTTGCAGACGCTGCATCCGCCCCGCGAGGCGGGCGTTTGCCAGCCCTTCGCGGATGGCGGACTCCGCCAGCGGCAGGCCGAGGGACTCCAGGGCCGCCAGCACGGTGACCGCGTTCATCAGCGGCAGGGCCGGCTTGGGCAGCCCCAGCCAGTGGTGCAGGCCGTGGTAATCCCAGTCGCCTTCGTGCTCTTCCCCGTGAAAATCGCGGCCCACCTGACGCAGGCAGGCGCCGAGGCGCGCCGCTTCGCTCGCTATGGTCGCAGGCGGATTGGGCTCCCCGCTGATGGCGGGTTTACCTTTGCGATAGACGCCGGCCTTCTCCACTGCCACCGCCTCCCGGGTATCCCCGAGCCAATCGCAGTGATCCAGGGCGATGGAGGTGATCAGGGCGACGTCCGATTCCACCACGTTGGTGGCGTCGAGCCGCCCCCCCAGCCCCACTTCCAGCAGGAGCACATCCGGGGCGGCGCGGCAAAACAGCCACAGACCAGCCAGGGTGGCGAACTCGAAGAAGGTGAGGGCAATGTCGCCCCGGGCCACCTCCACCGCGGCAAAGGCGGCGCAGTGCTCCTCATCGGGCAGCTCGGCCCCATTCACCCTGACCCGCTCGGCAAAGCGCAGCAGGTGCGGCGAGGAGTAGACCCCCACCTTGTAGCCCGCCGCCATCAGTATGCTGGCGGCCATGGCGCAGGAGGAGCCCTTGCCGTTGGTGCCCGCCACCGTGATCACCTTGAACGGCAGCTCGGTGAGGCCCATGCGCCGGGCGACGGCGCCGACCCGCTCCAGCCCCATGTCGATGTTGGCCGGGTGGATCTGCTCCAAATAAGAAAGCCAGTCGACCAGCGACCGGCTTTGGGATTGTTGCATGTGTGAACTCATCTTCAGTCTTCGATGACCTGAGTGTTCATCAGCTTGGCCAGCAGGCCGGCCAGGCGGTTGCGCATCTCGCGGCGGTCGATGATGAGATCGATGGCGCCCTTCTCCAGCAGGAACTCGGAGCGCTGGAAGCCTTCCGGCAGCTTCTCGCGCACGGTCTGCTCGATGACGCGGGGGCCGGCGAAGCCGATCAGCGCCTTGGGCTCGCCCACGTTGATGTCACCCAGCATGGCCAGGCTCGCGGAGACGCCCCCCATGGTGGGGTCGGTCAGCACGGAGATGAAGGGCAGGCCCGCCTTGGTGAGCCTGTCGAGCGCCGCACTGGTCTTGGCCATCTGCATCAGGGAGAACAGGGCTTCCTGCATCCGCGCCCCACCGGAGGTGGAGAAGCAGACCAGGCCGCGGCCCTCCTTGATGCTCTCCTCGACGGCGCGCACGAAGCGGGCGCCGACCACGGAGGACATGGAGCCCCCGATGAAGGAGAACTCGAACGAACAGGCGACGACCGGCACCCCCTTGAGGGTCCCCTTCATCACCACCAGCGCATCTTTTTCTCCCGTCTCTTTCTGGGCGGCAGACAGACGATCCTTGTAGCGCTTGGAATCCTTGAATTTCAAGATGTCTTGCGGCTCCAGCTCGGCCGCGACTTCACTGCGACCCTCGACGTCGAGGAAGCTCTCGAGACGGGCGCGGGCGCTGATGCGCATATGATGATCACACTTGGGGCACACTTCGAGATTGCGCTCCAGTTCTGCCCGGTAGAGCACCTGTTCGCAAGCAGTACACTTGGTCCACACCCCTTCCGGAATGTTGTGACGACGCGGTGTGGTGATCTTGCTCTTGGGAAGGATCTTCTCAAGCCAGCTCATGGAATTCCTTAATGCATTTGTGCCTGACAAAACACATCGAGCCTAGATTGTTCAATGACTTAAGGGCTCGATGGCAATAAACGACGGATCATTAAACCACAAATTTTCGGGCCCAGTTACTAAAAACTGGTCGTACCCGGTGCCGAGTCCGGCAGCCAGAGCGGCCCGAGGGGCAACTGGGGCAGGCCGAACTCGGCCGGGTAATCCACGTCCACCAGATAGAGGCCGCCCGCCTTGGCGGTGGGGCCCGCCAGGTTGCGATCCTTCGCCGCCAGCACCTCGGCAATCCACTCCACCGGCTGAAGACCCTGCCCCACCAGCAGCAGGGAGCCGGTGATGTTGCGCACCATATGGTGCAGGAAGGCGTTGGCCTTGATGTCGAGCACTATATAGGGGCCGGAGCGGCTGACGCACAGGTGGGTCACGTTGCGCCAGGGGGTGTTGGACTGGCAGGCGACGGCCCGGAAGGTGCTGAAGTCGTGCTCGCCCAGCAGGGACTGGCCGGCCTGGTGCATCAGCTCGGCGTCGATGGTTTCGTGGTAGTGGCTGACGCCGCTGCCGAGGATGGCCGGGCGGTAGTTGTGGTTGTAGATGACGTAACGGTAGCGACGGGCGGTGGCGCTGAAGCGGGCGTGGAAGTGCTCGTCCACCTCCTTGACCCAGCGCACGGCGATGTCAGGGGGCAGGTTGGAGTTGAGCCCCAGGGTCCAGGCCCCCTCGGCGCGATTGGACTCGGTATCGAAGTGGATCACCTGGCCGGTGGCGTGCACCCCCGCATCGGTGCGACCGGCACACTGGATGGAGACGGGGTGGTTGGCGATGCGGCTGAGGGCTTTTTCCAGCTCCTCCTGGACGCTGATCACTTCGCGCTGACGCTGCCAGCCGAAATACCGGCTGCCGTCATATTCAATACCTAGGGCAATTCGCATGGATAACGGTGTCTTCTGATGAAAGGATGCGGTGAAAGAAACGGGGCGGATTATACGCGCTCGGGCTCAAAAGTCCCAGACCGTGGAGGCGGCGGCACTCGTGGCCATCAAAGAGAGGGCAGCCCGCAGGCTGCCCTCTTGGTTCGTTCGCCGGCAAACGGCCCTTATCCCAGGCGCTTGAGCAGCTTCTGTGCCTCGGCGCGCTGGTGTTCGCTGCCCTGGGCTGCGGCCTCTTCCAGCAACTCCCGGGCGCTCTCCTTGTCGTCGATCTCGAGGTAGGCCCGGGCCAGATCCAGCTTGGCTCCCACCCCGCCGTCGTCGGCATCCACGTCGAAACCGTTGGACTCCGGCAACACCTCGGGGAAACCGTCCAGCCCCACGTCCAGGGAGAAGCCCTGATAGGGTTCCTGCTCCGTGCTGCTGGCGTTGGCCTCGGCCAGGAGCTTGTCTATCTCCACGTAGTCGTTGGCCTGCGCCTGCTCGCGGGGCTTCAGATCGCCTGCATGGGGCTCCACCTCGGCGAAGGCATCCTCGAAGTCCGCCAGGGCCAGCTCGTTGGGATCCCAGGCCGGGCTCGCCCCCTTGGTGGGTTCCAGCCCGAGTTCGGCCAGCATGTTGTCCACGTCATCCTTGCCATAGCCGGCCCCCTCCTGAGCGTCCTTGGCGGCAGGCGCGTCCTGGGCTGGCTCGCCAAAGCCGGTCTCCACATCGCTCAAGTCGAAGTTGTCGAACGGCTCGTCACGGCGGCTCCGGCTCTCTGCCTGGGCCTTGGCCAGATCCGCCTCGAGATCCGCATCCAGCTCGGCAAACAGGGCGGCCTGCAGCTCCTCCTCCGTCATGACCTCGTCGCGGGCACGGGGGGCGGCATCAGACTCGTCGGAGAGATCCAGTTCGGGCACCACGGGGAGATCGAAGCCTCCCTCGTGGGCCAGATCGAGCTCTGGCACCAGATCCGGATCCCGGTTCGCCGTCGCCACCGCGGGCTCCACGTCGAAGGCGGACAGGGCGGTCTCGTCATCACTGAAGATGACGTCGGCCGAGGCATAGGCTCCGCCCTGCTTACCGCTGCCATCCGGTTCGTTGAGATCCGGCATGGGGTGCAGGGGGTCTTCATCCGTGATGCCCACCGTCATCAGCTGATCGAACTCGCTGCTCTCGTCCCCCATCACCATGGAGGTCGATTCGGACAGGCTCTTCTCCTGCTCTTCCAGCTCGCGGCGTGCGCGGGCCCGCAGCCAGAGCGTCACCAGGGCCAGCACCAGCAGCACCGGCAGCAGGATGATCATGGCGAGGTTGAGCGGCGAGGAGAGCAGCTCCATCAGCCAGCTCTGCTTGGGCGCGGGTGCCACCACGGGGGGCACCGGCTTGGCCTTGAGCTCCGCCACCTCCTTTTGCAGCGCGGTCTGATCCTGCAACTGGGCCTTGAGGGTCTCCACCTCTTCGGTCAGGGATTGCAGGCGCAGCTTGAGCCTGTGGTTCATCTCGGTGACCTGGCCGAGCTGGGCGTTGGCATCTTCCAGCGCCAGCGCCATCTCGGTGGAGGGCTTGCCCACCGGGGTGGCGGGAAGAGGGGTTGGCGCCGTGCCGGCGGCGCTGCTCGCGGCACTGTTCGCTGCCACGGGGGCGGGCGCGGCCTTGGCGGTCTCCTTCACCTCGGTGGCAGGAGCGGTCACCTTGGGCGCCGCCGGGATCGGGGCCGCCTTGGGGGCGGCAGCAGGTTTGGCCGGCGCGGGCTGACTGGCGACGGGCTGCGCGGTGCGAGCCTGCTTGCTGGCCAGGTATTTGGGGCTCAGCCCCTTCCAGCTGGCGTTGTCGCTGTTGAAGCGGCGGCGCGCCTCGGCATCCGTGATGCGGCCCGCCTCGGCCGCCGTGGGCAGCAGGATGTGGGAGCCCACCAGAATGTGGTTGATGTTGCCATCGGCAAAGCTTCTGGGGTTCTTGTCATAGATGGCCACCATGGTCTGGTAGACGCTCACCCGATTGGAGGGGCGATGCTTGCTCGCCAGGCTCCAGAGGGTATCGGTGGGACGAACGGGACCATAACTGCCCGCCTTCGCAGAGGCCACCTGACGCACTATCGGCTCTGCCTTGGGCAATACGACGGGGGCCACGGGCTGGGCCTGGGGCTCTGGTTGCACCGCGGGGGGTGGTGAGCCGTCCGGCCCCTTGAGCTCGACAAAGAAAGGCTCTCGCCCCGCCTCGTCGGCCTGAACCGTGCCCAGAAGCCCCAATGCGAGTAGCGTTGCCAGCGTTATGCGGGAATGTCCCATATTCGTTCCTTCGTATGACGGCCCTATCACATTGAAAAATCTGGATAGTTACCCCAAAACAATCGGCTCAATATAAATCAGGCGCCGGCCTCAAGCCAGCGATCCGACATATTTCGCGCCCGGCCGCTGCCAAATAAGAGCCCCGGACGCGAACCAGAGTGTAGAAAAAAACCTAGTTCACTGATATCTCTCAAGATTCCAAAAACCGGAGAGTGGGTTCCCGGTCACATCCCGGCGCCACGGCGCCGGCGCAAGGGCGGGGTTCCCTCCCCGCCGCAGGCCGGCATCAGAGGTAGTCGCGCACCAGCAGTTCGGCAATCTGCACGCTGTTGGTCGCCGCGCCCTTACGAACGTTATCGGCCACGATCCACATATTGATACCGCAAGGGTGAGAAATATCCTGGCGTACCCGGCCCACCAGCACCTCATCCTTGCCGGTGGCGTCGCGCACCGGGGTCGGATAGTCGTGCTCGTCGTCAAACAGGGTGACGCCCGGGGCATGGCGCAGCAGCTCCTTCACCTGTTCGGCGTCCAGCGGCTGATGCAGCTCCACGTGGACCGCCTCGGCGTGGCCGTAGAAGACCGGCACCCGCACGCAGGTGGGGTTCACGGCGATGCTGGCATCCCCCAGGATCTTCTGGGTTTCCCACACCATCTTCATCTCCTCGCGGGTGTAGCCGTTGTCGGTGAAGGCGTCGATCTGCGGGATGAGATTGAAGGCGATCTGCTGCGGGTAGAGGGCGGGCTCCACCGGGCGACCGTTGAGCAGGTGAGCGGTCTGGCCCGCCAGCTCGCTCACCCCCTCCTTGCCGGAGCCGGAGACGGACTGGTAGGTCGCTACGTTGATGCGGGCGATACCCACCTCGTCGTGCAGGGGCTTGAGCGCCACCAGCATCTGGATGGTGGAGCAGTTCGGGTTCGCGATGATGTTGCGGTTGCGAAAATCCGCCAGGGCGTCCGGGTTCACTTCCGGGATCACCAGGGGGATGTCCTCGTCATAACGGAAGCAGGAGGTGTTGTCGATGACGATGCAGCCGTGCTCGGCGGCAATCGGCGCCCACTTGGCAGAGACCTCGGCCCCGGCGGAGAAGAGGGCTACTTGCACCTGGCTCCAGTCAAACGCCTCCACGTCCAGGATCTCGACGTTCTTGCCGCCAAAGCGCACCGTGTCGCCGGCACTGCGGCTGGAGGCCAGCGGATAGAGGGTGGCGACCGGGAAGCCGCGCTCCTCCAGGATCTCGATCATGGCCTCACCCACGGCGCCGCTCGCGCCCAATACCGCTACGTTGAATTGCTGACTCACTGTTGTCTCTCCTGTGATGCTGCCTGTCGGGGCCGGGCATGAGGCCCCCCGGGTGGCAAGCGTGATCGTCTGATGGCGGCCCGGCACCACGCCGGGCCGAGGCGAAGATCCGGCCTTGCGCCCGGATCCTCGCCGTTGAAATTAGGTTGATGCGCCCACGACGGCAAAGCCCAGGCGGGCCAGCCTGTCGTCGGCGAAGGGGCCCTTCACCTGCAGGGAGGAGAGCTCGCGCCGCTCCGGGTAGCGCTTGCGCTGCTCGTCGAAGCTACTGGGCAGCCCGATCCGGTTGCGAAAACGGGCGTCGTCCCGGCGCACGTCATAGATGAGGTGGACGAGCTGCTTGATGAGGCCCTGATCCGCCGGCTGGCCCGGCGTCACGTCGCGCACCTCGGGGGCGGGCAAGAGGGATTGCAGATCCTGGCGCGGCGTGCGCCCCAGCTGCCGGCAGAGCGCCTCATAGAGCATCCAGGTGCCGCGGGCCTTGCCCTCCAGGCTGTAGCCCGCGATGTGCGGCGTGGCTATCTCGGTGTAAGGCACCAGGGCTTCTAGGGGCTCGGGCTCCCCTTCCCAGACGTCCATCACCAGCCTGAGTGGGGCCGGGCCTTGCTGGCGGGCGAGCAGGGCCCGGTTGTCCCACACCTCGCCGCGGGAGGCGTTGATGAGGATCTGCCCGGCCGGACGAGCCGCTATCTCGCGCTCCCCCAGCAGGTGGAAGGTGGCATCCTGTCCCTCGCGGGTATAGGGGACATGGAAGCTGACGATGTCGGCGCCAAGGGCGGTCCGGTAGTCCACGTAGTCGCCGGCCGCGCCGCTGCGGACCCGGGGCGGGTCACAGCGCAGCACCTTCATGCCGAGCGCCTCGGCCTTGCCGGCCACGCTCTCGCCGGTGTTGCCGGCGCCGATGACGGCGAGGCTCATCTCGCTCAAGTTCAGCTCGTGGCGCTCGGCCAATACCAGCAGGGCCGAGAGCACATAGTCGCCGACCGACACCTTGTTGCAGCCGGGGGCGCTGAAGAAGGGAATGCCCCGTGCCGCCAGCAGGCCCTGATCGATGTGGTCCGTGCCGATAGTGGCGGTGCCGACGAAGCCCAGCCTGGGGCTGGTCGCCAGCAACGCTTCGTTGACCCGGGTCACGGAGCGCACCAGCAGCACATCCGCCTCTTGCAGATCCGCCGCCGTTATTGCTCTTCCCGGCAGGGGGATCACTTCACCAAATTCGGCAAACAGCTCCAGGGCATGGGGCATATTTTCATCAACGACGATCTTCATCGACACGGGTCTCAATCCACAAGGGCCACAGGCGCGCCATTCTAGCCCAAACGCACCGAATTTTCAGAGGCTTGTTCTCGAACGCCCCACCCGGCACAGAGGGGCGGCGCCGCCACGGGCTGGCGACCTCCCTGTGTAACAGCATGTTGCCCCACGCCGCCCCCGGCTTGACCGCTGGGGCCTGGCTGGCACAATGGCGCCTCCTTGTTAGCCGCGCACAGCGCCACCGACCAGAGCTCCGCCATGCCGACCCACTCCTCTTCACTGCCCCGCCGTCAGGTGCTTGGCTTCAACGCCGTGCTGCTGTTGCCACTGCTGTTGCTCGTCTGCCTGCCCTGGCAGCCCTTCATGAGCGACGCCCTGCACTCGGGCTGGCTGTGGTGGCCCTATGCCCTGACCCGGATGGTGGACCTGCCGGGCATCGCCGTCACCGTTGCCGCCCTGTTGCTGCTGACCCGACACAAGCTGACGCTGGATGGTCGCGCCCTGCTGGCGCTGGCCGGCGCCCTGTTTGCCGTACTGGCGAGCGACTGGATCATCAAGAGTCTCGTCAAACAGCTGACCGAGGAGCCCAGACCCTACCTTCTCTGGCTGGAACGCCAGGAGCTCATCCCCGCCATCCGCCAGTTCTATGCCGGCAGCCTGGCGCTTCGCGGCGAACAGGTCCACGCCGCGACCCAGTTGCTGGCGCTGCCCGCCTGGCTCGGCCAGCACTGGCAGGCAGAGGTCAACTACGCCTTCCCCTCCGGCCACAGCATCGCCGCCATGAGCCTGGCCCAGTTCTTCGGCCTGATCTGGCTGGCCCGCGCCCCCGCCGGGGTCTGGCTGCTGCCGCTCTGGGCCCTCGGCATCGGTCTGTCACGCACCCTGATCGGCATGCACTGGCCCCTGGACGTGCTGGCGAGCGCCCTGCTCGGCAGCCTGACCGCGCTCCTGGCCGCCCGCTGGTGGCTGCGCCACTACTGACGCCTCCCCTTTGTCCAATGAAAACGGGCACCTGGGTGCCCGTTTTCATTGCGCGTGCAACCTTCAACCCTTCTGTTGCCAGCCCTCAGGGTACTTGTAGCCGACGAAGCGCTTGGCGGCATAGGCCTTGAACTCGGGGGAGTTGTAGGCGGCCGCCACGTCCTTGGCGAACGGCTTGTCCGCGTCGGCGCTCTTCACCACCACCCAGTTGATGAAGTCGTAGCTGCGCTCGAGGAAGAGTCCGGAGCTGAACGGGATGCCGCTCGAGGCGGCGAAGTTGCCGTTGATGACCGAGAAGTCCACGTCCTCACGGGAGCGCGGCAGTTGCGCCGCCTCCAGCAGCACCAGCTTGAGGTTGTGGGGGTTGTTCACCACGTCGAACTCGCTCGCCTTGAGGGGATTTATCCCCTCCTTGAGGGTCAGCCAGCCCAGATCCTGCAGCATCAGCAGCGCCCGCGCCTGGTTGGTGGGATCGTTCGGGATGGCGACCGTGCTCCCCTCTTTCACCGCCTTCAGCTCCCCCAGTTTGCCGGCATAGAGCCCCATAGGGCCGGTCGGCACCTGGGTGATGGGCGCCAGCGACAACCCCCTGTCTTTGGAGAAGCTATCCAGATAGGGCTTGTGCTGGAAGCAGTTCACGTCCAGCGAGCCATCGGCCAGGGCGATGTTGGGGGTCACGTAGTCGGTGAATTCCACCAGCTTGACCTGGTAGCCCTTGGCCTCGAGCTGCGGCTTGAT
This sequence comes from Aeromonas sp. R7-4, assembly GCF_040908055.1. Classification (NCBI taxonomy): domain Bacteria; kingdom Pseudomonadati; phylum Pseudomonadota; class Gammaproteobacteria; order Aeromonadales; family Aeromonadaceae; genus Aeromonas; species Aeromonas sp. R7-4. The sequence goes on along the minus strand of NZ_JBFODA010000022.1, from coordinate 12,810 downwards.
GGAGTCGGTCACCATGTCGGCAAAGTCCCCGACCGTGGTGCCGATGACGATCTCCTTCTTGGCCGGATCGGCGGCCAGAACGGAAAGCGGCAGGCTGCCGGCCAGCAGGGCCAGGGCGGAGAGGGTGAAGAAGGTACGACGCTGCATAGAAACTCCCTGTCTACATGATGATCAAAACGGTGGTCGTGGGTGTTGTGGAAGAAGAAACACCATAACCATCTAGCCATCCAAACGGCCAATTAAGGACACCATAACAGAGCTTTTCCTCATCGCCAAGCAACAAAACCGGGCAAGCTTGCCCGAATGCTGGCTGAGCCAGGCCGGTGCCTGGATAGAAAATCTTCGACAGAACACACAGTTGCGGCTTTCTCTCATCCCGCAGAAGGCAGCATATGGCCTACAGTGGTCAGTCGGCACCCATCATTCGGGGGATACGGCTGGTGGCTCCGAAGGGCGACATTGCCCTCACCCCCTTCATCCAGACAACACAAGGAGTGGCAATGTTCGAGCATGTTGAAATCAAGGTGGTGCGTTTCGACGACTGCCAACGCTTCTACGCAACCGTGCTGGCGCCCCTCCTGATAGAACTCAAATGGGCAGGCAAAGACGCCGCAGGTTTCGGCCGACTTGGTCACGACAAGGTAGGCTTCCTGATTGAGTGGGGCGACCAGGGCGCCCCCTGCCATCTCGCCTTCGCGGCCAGCACCGCGGCGCAGGTGGATGCGTTCCATCGGGCTGGCGTCATGGCCGGCTTTGCCTGCAACGGGCAGCCGGGGCTGCGCCCCCACTATGCCCCCGATTACTACGCCGCCTTCCTGCGCGATCCGGACGGCAACAACATAGAGGCATTGACCTACCTTGCGCCCCCTGGCATGGCGAGCGCGTGAAGAGGCGCAGCTTGCCAGCAGAAGCCGGTATCTTTGACCTAGGGGCCAGGAAACCCGCCACAAACGAGGAGAAAATCATGCTTGAACGCCGCGACGCCGGCCTGCTGGTCGTGGATATCCAGGGCAAGCTCGCCCGCCTGGTGGAGGGGAGCGACTCGCTCATCGCCAACACGGCCAGGCTGGTGCAGGGCGCGAAGGCGCTGGGCCTGCCGGTGGTCTGGCTGGAGCAAAATCCCGAGAAACTCGGCGCCACCGTGCCCGAGTTGCGGCCGCTGCAGGCGGGGGATCCCGTGCTGACCAAGTTCAGCTTCGGTACACTGGGGGAGCCGGCCGTGGCCGACACTCTCGCGAGGACGGGAGTCAGCCACTGGCTGGTGTGCGGCATCGAGACCCATATCTGCGTCTACCAGAGCGTGCTGAGACTGCTGGCGGGCGGCGCCCGGGTCTCCCTGGTGGTGGATGCGGTGTCGTCCCGCAGTGCCGCCAACCGGGATCTCGCCATCGGCCAGCTGGCAGCCAGGGGGGCGGCCCTCACCTCCGTGGAGATGTGCCTCTTTGATCTGATGGGGGATTGCCGCCACCCGGCGTTTCGCCAGATCCTCTCCCTGGTGAAGTGACCACCATGATGGACAACATGGCGCCCCTGATGTTTGCCCTCATTGCCTTCGGGGTGGCGCTCACGGTAACCATGACGGGCATGGCGGCCACCCGCCACTATCTGGCCTGGCTCTGGCTGGGGATCATGCTCTTCTTCGGGCTGTGGTGGGTGCTGCTGGGCCTGCCTGCGCTCCTCGCCGAACCGACCCCTCTCTGATCATACCGCCCGGGCGGCTCAGTCCCCCAGGCGCTCCTGCAGATAGTCATAACCCCCCTCTTCCCTCGGCACGAAACTCAGTCGGTGGGTGAGGCCGGGGGGGGCATCCTCCGGATGGTGGGAAACGAACAGCAGCTGGGTACCCTCGCCGATGAGGCGCACCACCAACGCCCGCACCAGATGGCGGTTGAGGGGATCCAGCCCCTGCAGAGGTTCGTCCAGGATGAGCAGCGGCGGATGTTTGACCAGGGCCCGGGCGATCAGCACCAGCCGCTGCTGGCCGAAGGAGAGGCTGTGGAAGGGCTGAGCCCCCTGCTCCTTTAACCCCAGTAGGGCCAGCCACTCGTTGGCCATCGCCAGCTGACGATCCCCCGGGCGGGTATAAAGCCCGATGGAGTCGTAGAAGCCGGAGAGGATCACCGCCAGCACCGAACAGCTCACGCGATAGTCCAGATGCAGCGCCGGGCTCACGAGCCCGATATGGCGCTTGATCTCCCAGATGCTCTCGCCGCTGCCCCGCCGCCGCCCGAACAGATGGAGCTCATTGTTGTAACCCTGCGGGTTATCCCCGGTGATGAGGGAGAGCAGGGTCGACTTGCCGGACCCGTTCGGTCCCACCAGTTGCCAGTGCTCCCCCTCGGCAATGGTCCAGTCGAGCCCGTCGAGCACCACCTGGTCCCCGTAAGCGATACGCATGGCTTTCATGACCACCCGTGGGCCTGAAGGCAAGGGCACGGGAGTCGCGAGCGGAGGCGGCAAGCGGGGGGAGACGGCTTCGGCGCGCGCCAGCTGGGCCACCTCCCGGCTGCCGAGCACGACATCGCGCTCCCCCGCCAGCAGCAGGCGACACTCGCCGAGCAGGCCGAGGTGGGTGGCAAAGGGCGGGATCTCGTCGAAGCGGTTGACGATCACCACCAGACGCAGCCCTTCGCTCACCAGGTGTGCCAGCAGCGACATCAGGGAGGCTCTGGCCCCCTGATCCAGCCCATCGAAGGGCTCGTCCAGCACCAGCAGCTCGGGCCGTCCCAACAGGGCCCGGGCCAGCAGCAGCTTGCGCCCCTCCCCGCTCGAGAGGTAACGGTAGGGACGATCCCACAGGGACTCGATGCCGAAGCGCGCCAGCAGCGAGCGGGCCTGCACCTCCTCGCCCCCCTCCTCCAGCATCAGAGTCGACACCCGGTAGCCCACCTCCTCCTCTTCCCCCAGCATGTCGGTGTTGCGCCGCTGGAAATCGCGCTCGCCCAGTTGCTGTTGCGACTCGAACGAGAGTCGCTCGGCCCGGACCCGACCCGTTACCACCCCGGTACGCACCGCCAGCTCGCCGCACAGGGCCGACGCCAACGCCGTCTTGCCGCTGCCATTGCTGCCGACAAAGGCCCAGCACGCCTGAGGGGTGAGACAGAGTTCGGGAATAATCAGGGAGTGTTGGCCACGCAGGGCCAGGGTGGCGGATTGCCACTGCAATGAGGTCATGGGGTCGTCCTGTGAGTCGCGGGAAGCAGCCTTGCTCCCTCCCCTTGTAACAGAAAAAGGGGGGCGCAGACAAAAACGGCGCCATTGCGGCGCCGTATCGTTGAAGAGCGGGGGACGAGCTTAGCCGGCCTTGTGCTGCTCGGCCAGATAGAGCCAGGTGTCGACCACGGTATCGGGGTTGAGCGACACCGAGTCTATGCCCTGCTCGACCAGCCAGGCGGCGAAGTCCGGGTGATCGGATGGGCCCTGGCCGCAGATGCCCACATACTTGCCCGCCTTGCGCGCGGCCTGGATGGCCATGGCCAGCAGCGCCTTGACCGCCTCGTTGCGCTCATCGAATAGATGGGCGATGAGGCCGGAATCCCGATCAAGCCCGAGGGTGAGCTGGGTCATGTCGTTGGAGCCGATGGAGAAGCCATCGAAGTGCTCGAGGAACTGATCCGCCAGCAGGGCGTTGGAGGGCAGCTCGCACATCATGATGACCTTGAGGCCACGCTCGCCACGGCGCAGGCCGTTTTCCGCCAGGATCTCCACCACCTGCTCCGCCTCGCCGACGGTGCGCACGAAGGGGATCATCACCTCGACGTTGGTCAGCCCCATGACATCCCGCACCCGCTTCATCGCCTCGCACTCCAGGGCGAAGCAGGGGCGGAAGCTGTCGGCGATGTAACGGGAGGCGCCGCGGAAGCCGATCATCGGGTTCTCCTCGTGGGGCTCGTAGCCACGGCCGCCCACCAGGTTCGCGTACTCATTTGACTTGAAGTCCGACATCCGCACTATCACCCGCTCCGGCCAGAAGGCGGCGGCCAGGGTGGCGATCCCCTCGCTCAGCTTGGCCACGTAGTATTCACGGGGGCTGTCGTAACCGGCAATCATCTTGGTGATGGTGGCTTGCAGCTCGGGCGTCTGCTTGTCGAACTCCAGCAGCGCCTTGGGGTGCACCCCTATCATGCGGTTGATGATGAACTCGAGGCGCGCCAGCCCCACGCCGGCGTTCGGCAACTGGGCGAAATCGAAGGCCCGATCCGGGTTGCCGACGTTCATCATGATCTTGATGGGCAGGCGCGGCATGTTGCCCACCTCGGTCACCGCCACGTCGAAGTCGAGCTCGCCGTCATAGATGAAGCCGGTGTCCCCTTCCGCGCAGGAGACGGTGATGAGGCGGCCATCCTCGATATGGTCGGTGGCGTTGCCACAGCCGACCACGGCCGGGATGCCGAGCTCACGGGCGATGATGGCGGCGTGACAGGTGCGGCCGCCGCGGTTGGTGACGATGGCGGAGGCCCGCTTCATGATGGGCTCCCAATCCGGATCCGTCATGTCGGTGACCAGCACGTCGCCGGGCTGCACCTCGTCCATCTGGCTGATGGAGGAGATCACCCGCGCCGGACCTGCGCCAATCTTGTGGCCGATGGCGCGCCCCTCGATCAGCACCTTGCCGGATTGCTTGAGGGCGAAGCGCTCGAGGGTGTTCGCCTCCTGGCGACTGCGTACGGTTTCCGGACGGGCCTGGACGATATAGAGCTTGCCGTCCTGACCATCCTTGGCCCACTCGATGTCCATCGGGCGGCCGTAGTGCTGCTCTATGATGAGCGCCTGTTTCGCCAGCGCCATCACCTCTTCATCCGTGATGCAGAAGCGGTTGCGCTCGGCCTCGCTGGTGTCGACGATCTTCACCTGACGGCCATGACCGGCATCCCCGGAGTAGGTCATCTTGATGAGCTTGGAGCCCAGCGTCTTGCGCACCACGGCGGGGCGACCGCCCTTCAAGGTCGGCTTGTGCACATAGAATTCGTCCGGGTTGACGGCCCCCTGCACCACCATCTCCCCCAGGCCCTGAGCGCCGGTGATGAAGACCACGTCGTTGAAGCCGGATTCGGTGTCTAGGGTGAACATGACGCCGGAGGCGGCCAAGTCCGAGCGCACCATGCGCTGCACCCCGGCGGAGAGGGCGACGCCCTTGTGGTCATAGCCCTGATGCACCCGGTAGGAGATGGCGCGATCGTTGAAGAGGGAGGCAAACACATGCTTGATGGCGGTCATGACAGCATCTATGCCGCGCACGTTGAGGAAGGTCTCCTGCTGACCGGCGAAGGAGGCGTCCGGCATGTCCTCGGCAGTGGCGGAGGAGCGCACGGCAAAGGAGGCCTCGAGCCCGGCGCTCAGCTTGGTGTAGGCCTCGCGCACCGCCTGCTCCAGCGCGGGCTGGAACGGCGCCTCCACCACCCAGTCGCGGATCTGCTGGCCAGCCCGGTTGAGGGCGGCGATGTCGTCCACGTCCAGGCTGTCGAGCAGGTCGTGGATCTTGCCGTTGAGGCCGCTTAACTCCAGAAACTCGTTAAACGCAAAGGCGGTGGTCGCAAAGCCACCCGGCACGGACACGCCGGCACCGGAGAGGTTGCTGATCATCTCGCCAAGGGATGCATTCTTGCCGCCGACGCGCTCTACGTCCTGCATACCGAGCTGTTCGTACCAGAGTACGTACTGTTGCATTTGCATGTCTCCAGGTTGGGGGGCCAGGGTGACAACTCACCTGCTGTGCCAAGTCATGTGTTTTTGTTAGTGTCTGTTGCCAACGACCGTGAAAACGTTTTCTATTTATGGTCAAAAAAATCCCCGAGCAAGAGTTGGGGATGGTCGTTTGACACAGGCATTCTACAATAGCGACACAAAAAGGTAACGACTCAGGTTTGCAAGCGAGTTCACAACTTGGGCACGGCAGATCTGTTGACAAAAACGATATGGTTTCGAGAGATACTTGTTTCTCGTCATCCCCCGGAGCGCACCACAGGAGTCCGCAGTGCACACCGTATTCTATGTATCCGACGGCACCGCCATCACCGCCGAAGTCTTCGGTCACGCCGTGCTGAGCCAGTTTCCACTGGTCTTCGAGCAGGTCACCATTCCCTTCGTGGAAACCCTGGAGAAGGCGCGCCAGGTGCGGGCCCGCATCGACGAGCAGTTCCGCCAGACCGGGGTTCGCCCCATCCTGTTTCACACCATAGTCGACCCGCAAGTACGGGAAGAGGTGCTCAAGGCCCAGGCCAGCAGCCACGACTTTCTCAACACCTTCGTGAGCCCCCTCGAACAGGAGCTCGGGATCAAGGCCGAGCCCAGACTCCACCGCACCCACGGCATGGAGAACCGCAAGCTCTACGACGATCGCATCGAGGCGGTCAACTTCGCGCTGGCCAACGACGACGGCATCACCACCAAGGAGTATGACGAGGCGGACATCATCCTCATCGGTGTCTCCCGCTGCGGCAAGACACCGACCAGCCTCTACCTGGCGTTGCAATTCGGCATCCGCGCCGCCAACTACCCCTTCATCGAGCAGGACATGGGCTCCCTGGATCTGCCCGCCCCCCTCAAGGCCAACCGCCACAAGCTGTTCGGCCTCACCATAGCGCCACAGCGGCTGCACGAGATCCGCAACCAGCGCCGTGCCAACAGCCGCTACTCCTCGCTTGATCAGTGCAAGCAGGAGCTGGCCAGCGTCGAGCGGCTGTTCCGCCAGGAGGCGATCCGCTTCCTCGATACCAGCTCCCACTCGGTGGAGGAGATCAGCGCCAAGATCCTGGAAGCCACCGGGTTGCGCCGCCAACTCTGCTGACGATGCGAATCGCAGCAGCGAAAAACACCAGCACAATCACCACTGTCAAGATAAGTGAACGATTGAAACGGTAGAGATGTGAAGCCGATGACGCCAGCGGGGTGGCTGGCGTCATCCTGCTCAGGGATTGGGCGGGGAAACCGGCTTGTTGAGCTCCCTGTTGTTCATCAACATGCCATAAAAACCCGGCAAGCCGTGGCACCTGCGCACCCGCTCGCTCAGCCAGCAGGCGGGGAACAGGCCGAGGCCCGCAGCCAGGGCCAGCACCATGACGATATGGCTCACCAGATACTCCGCCCCCAGCCATCCCCAGACCACGAGGCAAACCATCGCCATCGTCAACAACATGGGGGAAAGCCAGACACCCAGCCACAGCACGGCAGTCAACAGACCACCGACAACACGCTCGATCATATGAGTCCCTTCTGGAGAAACCGGCAACAACCCATGTTTCTGGCAACTTGTCAAATACCAAAAATCCAACTGACCACAAAACAACCAATCACTTCCAGAACCCCTTTCCAGATCATAAAAAACCTGCATGACGCACAAAAAGCCAGCCGATGATGATGAAAACAGGTGCATGGGCGAGCGTTTATCACTATTCTGCTCGGGTTGGTAGCCGCCATAAAAAACAGCTGGCGGCGAGCCGTAACGATATAAATACGGATTTCGTCACGTTTTCGGCACAAGATGCTGCGCCTGGCACAGGAAGTGCCATGGCCGACGAGGCGGGAGACGAGTGAATTCAGCGACGTTAAGGAAGGAAGAATGGATCTTCAACAAAACGGCGAAGAGCTCAAGCGCGGCCTGAAAAACCGCCATATCCAGCTCATCGCACTGGGCGGTGCCATCGGCACCGGCCTGTTCCTCGGCATTGCCGACACCATCAAGATGGCGGGTCCCTCCGTCCTGCTCGGCTACGCCATCGGCGGCTTCATCGCCTTCCTCATCATGCGCCAGCTCGGTGAGATGGTGGTGGAAGAGCCGGTTGCCGGCTCCTTCAGCCACTTTGCCTACAAGTACTGGGGCGACTTCGCCGGCTTCGCCTCCGGCTGGAACTACTGGGTGCTCTATGTACTGGTGAGCATGGCGGAGCTGACGGCGGTCGGCATCTATGTCCAGTACTGGTGGCCCGAGATCCCGACCTGGATGTCGGCGGCCTTCTTCTTCGTGCTGATCAACGCCATCAACCTCTCCAACGTCAAGGCGTTTGGCGAGATGGAGTTCTGGTTCGCCATCATCAAGGTGGTCGCCATCCTCGGCATGATAGGCTTCGGCGGTTATCTGCTGTTCTCCGGCACCGGTGGCCCCGAGGCCACGGTCAGCAACCTCTGGGCACAGGGCGGTTTCTTCCCGAATGGCGTGGGTGGGCTGGTGATGGCCATGGCCTTCATCATGTTCTCCTTCGGCGGCCTGGAGCTGGTCGGCATCACGGCGGCGGAAGCGGACAATCCCGAGAAGAGCATCCCAAAAGCCACCAATCAGGTGATCTACCGCATCCTGATCTTCTATATCGGCGCCCTGACCGTACTGCTCTCCCTCTACCCCTGGGGTAAAGTCGTCGAAGGCGGCAGTCCGTTCGTGATGATCTTCCACGCCCTGGACAGCAACCTGGTGGCCAATGTGCTGAACCTGGTGGTGCTGACCGCTGCGCTGTCCGTGTACAACAGCTGTGTCTACTGCAACAGCCGCATGCTGTTTGGCCTGGCCAAGCAGGGCAACGGACCCAAGGCCCTGCTCAAGACCAACAAGAGCGGCGTACCCCTGACTGCCATCACCATCTCGGCCGCAGCCACCCTGCTGTGCGTGCTGATCAACTACCTGATCCCTGGCAAGGCCTTCGGTCTGCTGATGTCCCTGGTGGTCTCCGCCCTGGTCATCAACTGGGCCATGATCAGCCTGGCACACCTCAAGTTCCGCAAGGTCAAGGCCGCAGAAGGCGTCACCACCAAGTTCAAGGCACTGTGGAGCCCGTTTGGCAACTACCTCTGCCTCGCCTTCATGGCCGCCATCCTGGTGATCATGTACATGAACGACGGCACCCGCATCTCGGTCGAGCTGATCCCGGCCTGGGTCCTGGTGCTCGGCATCGGCTATCTGCTCAAGCAAAAGAGCCAGCGCAAGGTAGCCACCACCCTGGGCTAAGCATCACGCCCCTCCTATGCAAATGCCGGTCTTTGACCGGCATTTTTCTTTTTACCGGCCCCCATATGGCCTCCATCGCGGTGCAGCTCCTGCTTGCATCATCAACCCCCCGTTGCTGTCGTGCTCCGAGCAAAGCCATGCCTCTCCCCCCAAAACAACAAACCCGAGGCCTGGCCTCGGGCTTGAAAGCACACGATATGGGGGTCGACGGCTTATTCCAGCAGGAAGACGGCTTCCACGTTGTCCGTGATGCTGATCTGCTGTTGCTGGTAGCTGCTTTCCATCATGTCGGCAGCAGGGGCGGCGGCCTTCATGGCCCGGCTGTAGACAGGCACCGGCGAGCTGTTGCGATACTCGACGCTGTAGACTTTGCCAAGCTTCATGCCAAACGCCTTGGCCAGAGACTCCGCCTTGCTGGTGGCATCGGTCACGGCACCGAGACGGGCCTGCTCCTTGATGGTCTGCGGCGACTTGAGACCGTATTCAATCTGGGAGACGGACTCCAGCCCCGCCTTGAGGGCGGTATCCATCAGCTGACTCAGCTTGTCCAATTGATAGAGTTTGACGGAGAGCTGGCGCTGGGCACGATAACCCACCATCTCGGGCTGCTTGTTCTGGGGATACTGATACTCGGGGGAGATCACCAGGTTGCCGGCCTCCACATCGCTGCGCTTGATGCCGAGTCCCTCCAGCTGGCCAAAGAAGGCGGCGACCTTGGTATCCACCTTCTGCTTGGCCTTGATGCCCTGTTTCTCCAGTGCAGTCACCGCCACATTAAGGGTCAGCATGTCGGGCTCGACCTTCTGCTCGGCATAACCACTGACCACCAGATGGGGAGCCTGGGGTACCTCGATGGCAAGCAGCGGGGCACTGGCAACCAGTGCGGACAGGGTAAGAAGGGGACGCCACATAGAAAAAACCTCCAAGGATTAGATGGAGGTCATTATGCACATCGTCGATTGGGATTCATATATCGTGCGAGGGGGGGATCTGATCCAGCACCTGATTGGTCATGTCGATGTTGATGCTGATCTCGCCGCCAAAGAGGTGGTCATGACTTGCGATCACGGACGCAGGAGCGTCGGCCCCGAGCAGCGGCTCATCGTCGAAATGAAATGAGTCCCACGACAGAACATGACCTTGCGATGGCATGCCCGGCTCTGAAGCCGGCACCACGGCAAGGGCACTCCAGTCGAGCTCTTCCCCATGGCTGAGCAGTCCCTGCAAGGAGGTATCGCTCAGACTCTGCAATGAATACTCCTGCTGCCCCCACTCATGGCCAACCAGGACCACCATGTGAGGCAAGGGAGCATCTTCTGTCGGTGTGAAACTGATGCTGGAGGCGGCGAAGTCCACATTGAGCAGACCCGCCAGATCGCCATCCTCGCTTTCCAGCTCCAGACCATTGAGCTTGTCACCCGTCATCGTGGCCTGATAGCCGAAACGACCGGAGCAGACGATGCTGTCCTGCCCATCCCAGCTATAGCGAATGCCATCGATGTCGACCCAATTGAATGACTGCATGGTGACGCTCTCCTGATACTGCCGCTATCTTAGCCGCCCTCTCCATCAAATAATAGGGACCGGGCAAGCCCGGCCCCTGGGTTTGATTAAGGATCGACCTTGAGATTGCCCTGGTCCAACAAGTCCTGAATGATCTGCAGGTCAGTCCGTGTCGAATTGGCCGTCAGATCCACGTTGTCAAAGAAGATGGTATGGGTCGTGGTCCCCCCAGCCGAACCATCCAGATCGATCGTCAGGGTCGATTTATTCGCTCCCGGACCGGAGGCAAAGTTCAGATACTGATCCAGAGAGGTTGCGTTGGCATGCTCGCCACTCAGCAACTCACTCAGGTCCAAAACATCCCCATTAGATCCTGTAGTGAAATCTTTGATGATGTCCGGCCCCCCTGATTCTCCTGATTGCCATTTGAAGGTATCCCTCCCGGAACCACCAGTCAGGGTGTCATTACCAAAACCGCCTATCAACACATCATTACCATCACCACCATTCAAAATGTCACTACCAAAGCTGCCATCCAAAATATCGTTACCCGCTAGAGCATTGATAGTGTTACTACCAGCATCCCCGGCAAGCGAATCATTGGCTATCGAACCATCGATAGGGTTACTCCCATCGACAGTGACGGCGATTACTTGGCTTGTGGTGTCACCATCACCATCAGTCGCTTTGATCCCAAACTCCATATTCAACGTGCCAGTATTTGTAACGGTCGACAAATTTACCAACTGGAACTTTCCACCACCGCCACTTTCAACATCAAGTAATTCGATGTAATCAATGTACTTGCCGCTGCCCAGAGTCATCGTCAGATCAGTTCCAGCCAAAGTAGCCACAGTGCCATTACCAGCCTCGAAGGTGTTATCCTCGTAATGAATGACATAAGCTACTTTTTCTGTCTGCGCAAAACCGACTAATTGGATAGTCGCATAATTAACAGCAGGACCATCAAATGCACTAGGCAAAATCGCACCATCGAAACTCGAGTAGTTGTTGAAATCCATGCGTAAGATTTCACTCGAATTGAAGTTGTTATTATCAACCCCCCAACCTGCCGTACTACCGTTTACCGAGGCTTGGTCGACATGAGCTGCATTCAAGACTCCTTGCGCTTGCCAATTATTGAAGTCAGCTGACGTCCAGGAGTTATTGGTCATCCACCCTTGTAGCACGGCAAGCTGTAATGTACCCCCTGTGTTAGTGAGGAGCTGACCTTGGGCAGGCCCAGAACCAAAGGAGCTAGATCCACCGATCCCAACAGTTTCAGGCGCATCCAGTTGTTTTAACAATGTGAATGTATAAGTGCCATTTGTATTCAGTTGCAACCTGAAAGCTTGTTCTCCATTTTCAACTGTATCGTTGTTATTAGCATCCACATACCCGGTCAGTACATTCCCCGTCTGGACGTATTCAACTGTACGGCCCCCAGATGTCACATTGGGGAATGGAGTGTCAAAACTGTAAGATCCAAAACCATCTGCGCCAAACGATATAGCCAAATCTCCCGTGGCAGAGGTATTAACGCTATTGGCGACATAACCGTGATGGGCTGAGCCTGTAGTAATTGGCGTATCATCATCGAGGCTGACCGTGAAGCTGGTAGTCCCTTCGCTGTTGTCCACATCCTTGACACTGACCGCTACCGTGAAGCCAACATTATCCTCAAACGATGTCTCCACCACGTCGCTGGTTGACAGGTCATCATGACCCGGGTGTGTCACCGGCTGGAACAACGTCATGTCATAGTCTGCACCACCGCTGCCAATGTTCTTCAGCACAATGGTGAACACCACATCCGCCAAGCTGGTGCCATAACCAGTCAGGGTGTGGGTATTCGCATTCCAACTCGTCTGGACTGTCGTACCGTCCAGCTTGGTCAACCCCGTGTTCGCGACCGACAGCGTGATGCCCTGCAGGGCATCTGCACCCAGGGTATAGGAGATATGCCCTGTAGTTACCGGCACATCGTCGCCCGCACCACCGGCATTGCCTGTGTTACCCCCCACAATATCGTCTTCATCGACCAATTCATTGGTGGCCGAGACATTGCTGACCCCCGTATCGGTCACACCGAACGTCACCGTCCGGGTAATCGCATCACCATCCTTGTCAGTCACTGTGTACAAGAAGGTCTCGGTCACCGCAGCGCCACTGGTCACATTACCCGGTGAGGTGTAAATCAGATTGCCCGAGCCATCGATGGCCAGCGTGCCACCCGTCGCGCCCTGGTTGGTGAACACGATGTCCTGGAGGGTGCCCTGCAAGCCATCCTCACCCGCACTGATACCGAGCACCGTGGTGGCAGACCCGATGTTGTGCGCGCCACTGCCCTCGGCAAAGTTAGCGCCGGTGTA